>JAZKXP010000047.1:0-21172 GCA_045611665.1 Alphaproteobacteria bacterium
TATTTTATCGCCTTCCGGCCTCGAAAGACCGAAAGGTTTTTTATGTCAGACACCTGACAACCAGTAAGAGGAAGTCTAATCCCCGGGGGCAAGAACCGCTTGCCCTTAATATTTACCTTATCTGATTTTAAAAATGAATGCAAGATGTTTTTTAGTGTATTTTTCCCATTTGACAAAAAAAATTTTTTATGATACTATCCTTGTGTCAGATGATCGGATAATCGCTGGCATATTGTAATGGTATGTCGGAGGAAAGTCCGGGCTTCACGGGAATACGGTACCGGATAACGTCCGGGCGGGGCGACCCGACGGAAAGTATAGCAGAAAGTAATCCGCCGATGTTCAATATCGGTAAGGATGAAACGGCGAGGTAAGAGCTCACCGCATTTGTAGTGATATGAATGGCTAGATAAACCCTACCGGAAGCAAGACCAAAGTAAGGCAAACCAAGGTTTATCCTTGTTCAACGAGAATTCCTGCTCGGTTGCCGCCAGGTAGGTCGCTAGAGGGTTTTAGTAATAAAACTCCCAGACGAATGATTATCGATAACAAAACCCGGCTTATAGATCATCTGACATTTTTTGATATATCTGATGATTGGATGGTATCGCTAAAACCTCCTGATTTGTTTTAGTTGCACGTATAACATTGGGTTCCATAGTCGGTTGTGCCGGCCGGAGACGGTGTCAAATCTGAACTGCAAGCTGTACTTGTGCCACTGGCGCATTCATCATTTAAACAAATCGCACAAATGACACCGCATGCCGTTGTACCTGTGTCTTTTTGTTTTTCATTTGGAGCGCAGGTTGGATTTGTTGTTCCGCTTGAACATTGTTCGTTACAAGCAAAGGTATCGTTTGTTGCAAACGCCGTATTGAGATTTAAATCGTTGGCATATACAAATAATAAAGTGGTTTCATCCAAACAATCCGATGCATTTTTTAACAATCTGTTATTTTGATAAATACCGTTAACACCGGATGGCAGATTAATCATGACATTTTCGCATACTTGTTTATCGATATTGGCCGCTTGTAATCCAAAATAGTTATCTGAATCCGGTGTAAAGTTTTCTATTGTAATTGGGAAAAGCAGTGTATCCTTAAATTCGAATAAGTTAGCCGCTTCCTTGGCTAAACGTTGCTGGGAAACAACAAGAGCCCGTACATTTAAATCATTGATTAACGTATTTGTTTTGTATTTTGTGAAAGCATAAGAATATCCAGTAATAGCTCCAACAGATAATATCCCCATAATAGCAAGTGTTCCCAGCATTTCTACCATAGAACGACCTTGTTGATTATTTGTTTTCATAAAATCCCCTTTGTTTCTATTTTTTCACCAGTTTATAGGATGAAATTTTATAATGCAATCTAAAAAATAATCTTTTTGATGTTTTTTTTAGGTATCTCAATTAAAAAAATCTTTACAGTTTTTTATTTTAAGTATATGTTAGTTTTGTCTTAATCTAAAAAAGGAGTAAAAAATGTCTGGATTAATTTTAATTGCAATCATTATTGGTATTATTTTATATTATTTTTATGTAAAAGTGATTAAATGTCGTAACAGATTGAATGAAGCGTTAAGCGGTATTGATGTTCAATTGGAAAAACGATATGACTTGGTTCCGAATATTTTAAAAATTGCTAAAGAATTTATGGAACATGAACAAGAAATTTTTACACAAATTACCGAATTAAGAACTCGCGCTATGAATGCACCATCTGGTAGTAAAGAAAAATTTTCCGCAGATAACGAATTGACAAGTAAATTAGATGCTTTAAAAGTTAGTGTGGAAAATTATCCTGAATTAAAATCTAATGATACTATGGTTCAAGCGATGAAAACATATGAAGAAACGGAAGAAAATATTGCTGCTGCACGTCGTTTTTATAATACGGCCTTGCGTCAATTACATGATGCTATTATGATTTTTCCAGGAAGTTTATTTGCTGGTTGTGCTGGAGATATTTCTCAGTTTTCTTATTTTGAAGCTGAAGAATCTCATAAGAAACCTATCAATGCCGATGATTATTTAAGATAATCTTTGTCATAGATGAAATCCCCACTTTTTGTGTGGGGATTTTTTTTACTTAACATTATCAATTTTTAACGTTTTGATTAAATGACTGAGCGCTTCCATCTCATCATAAAGCTGTCCAAAAATACTTGAGTCAGTAATAGAATTATTCATTAAAAAGGTTTCAAACATATTTTTTTTCGTATCTAATGCAATAAGGACGTACCCATCTAAAAATGCTATGTCCATATATTTTGCGTTAAATATTTCTTTTAGTTTCTTTACTCGTTCAATAAAAATAGGAGTTAAAAGCCTTCTTGCTTCAATTTGATTAGCAGAATATATTGAATATTCTTTCATGAATTCAATATCTTCAATTTCAATCTCTTGTAGGTTAGGGCGGTTTATTTTATAATAATTTGTACGATTAACATTTCTGAAAAGTGTGTCTTGAACAATGGTTTTATATGACATTTTTTTTGTTGTTGGAATTGCAATAACAATACCTTCAAAAAGATCATCAGCATGGTCTGCTGTATATAATATCTTTTCTTCAACAAAAAAATGTGTATTGTGTAAACATCCAGAAAAAAATGTATCGGTTTCACTTCTGTATTTTTTATTAAACAAATTGGCATTTTTTAAAAGCTGTTTAATAGTTGAGTTTTTTTTGAAATCAAAATCAGATAAATATTTTAAAACATTTAAAATTTTTAATTCATTTTTTCTATCTGATGTAAATAATTGTTCCTTTTCCCCATTGGACAGACACCATGCAATGACAACGACAAAGAATGCAAAACCACAAAACCATGATAAATATGTGAGAAATGGGTTGTTGAAGATAGCCGTTACAAAGATAACAATTGGAAATAAAAAAAGTAAGAGAATATTTCTTTTTTGAGATTTTAATATTTTTTGTCTTTCTTCTTCGTGTTTTTTTAATTGAGGTATAACATTCTCTTCAACCAATCTTAAAAACTCTTTTTTAGAAATAGCTAATCCATTTTTTTGCATGACTAAACTCCAGAATTAATATTATCAATTTTTAATGTTTCAATTAAGTTTTCCAAGGCTTTCATTTCATCATAAAATGAACTGAAAATTGCCGTATTTGTAACAGAATGATTAATGGTAAATGTATCGAAACGGTTGTTGGTATGAAGTGCTAATAGGGCATATCCATTTAAAAATGCCATATCAACGTGTAAAGCATGGAAAACATTCTTTACATCTTTTAATCGTTCAATAAAAGCCGGTGTTAAAATGTATCTGATTTCAATTTGATCATTGGAATAGATTTGATATTCATTCATAAATTCGCCATCTTCAATTTCAACTGATTCTAGTCCGGCATGGGGTTTATCAAAAATATTTAGTTCGTCAAATATAGTTCGGTCATTACAATTTATTGCAACTGAATGTCCAGTAACTTTTTTATGCATTTTGATGGCAATAAAAGATCCTGAAAAAATAATCTCATTTTTTTTTCTGTTTTTTTGTTTTATTGTTGCTTCCAATAAGGAAAATTCCGTATCTCCGAATTGACCTTGAAACGATTCATCTGTTTGGAAAGTATTCCAAGATTGATATATTTTGCTTCTTTTTATGTAATCTTCCGTAATGAATGTTTGTTTGTTTTTAAAATTTCCCAAATAAGAAAAACATAACGGTAAAATTTCATCTTTACGTTGTTTGACATAGCGGTTGATAAAAAAATGTATGATTATTGTTGGTATGGCGCTAAAAACAAAGATTATTTCAAGCTCATCTTTATGAAATAAATTGTATTTCATTTCGGCTAAGGACAAAATGACAAATATAATAACACCAACAATATATCCGAATGTTTGTAGTGATTTTAATTTTGCTCTTTTATGCTCATATTTATATAATCTGGGGACAATTTTACTTTCGACAAACGACATAAAGACGCCTTTGGGTGTTAGGTATGATTTATCTTTATTTTCCATGTGCTATCCATAAATTGATATTATTTTTAAAATCGGTACCGCGTTCTTCAAAGTTTTTATACATATTGTAACTTGGTGCCGCTGGAGATAATAAAATTGTTCCGCCACTTGGAGTGATTGTTATGGCTTTTTGAACGGCCTTAGCCATTGTGTTGCAAGAATGTACAGTTAGGTTATGATTGTGTGCTATTTTAGTAATTCTATTGCCAGTATCCGGTAACGTAATTAATTGTACTGTCGGATGATTTTTGATATAGTCAACTAAGTCGGAAAAATCTTGTCCACGGTCTTGCCCTCCGGCAATTAACGTAATCGGATGAGCATGCCCAATGGCTTTTAAGGCTGCCACAGCTGTTTCCGGCGTAGTGGAAATGCTGTCATCAATAAAGGTTAATCCATTCTTATGACCGATAGTTTGTAATCGGTGGGGCAGAGCTTGAAACGTTTTAAAAGCCTGTTCGCAGTCGGTTAAATTCAATCCTAAGTGCCGAATAACGGTCAAAACACCACATGCATTTTGGCGGTTGTGTTCTCCCACTAAATTTAAGCTGGCACAGGGAAATAATTTTTTATCGCCCTCATAAAACCATGCACCATCCGAATGAATTGTGTTGTTAAAATAAATGGCTTTTTGAAAACGATTGTCCGAATCGGTATATTTATGAGTTCTGTCGTCCAAGGCATTTAAGAGTTGCGTTTTTGCCTGTGATACCATAGTCAGTTTATCTTGATAATATCTATCATGCGTACCATGCCAAGGTAAATGTTCCGGATACAGGTTAACTAATACGCCGATATCCGGTGCACCATTAAAATCGGCACATTGATAACTGGATAATTCTGCCACGATATAATCAGCCCGAGAATCAACCAAATCCACTAAAGGAACACCGATGTTCCCACCCAACACAACATTTTCCCCCAATGTTTTTAACGTGTATGCCAGCAAAGATGACGTTGTACTTTTTCCCTTTGTACCGGTAACGGCAATAACGGTAGCGTGTGGATTTTTATTCGCAAAAAATAAATTGGTACCGGATGTGATAATGATACCTTGTTTTTTTGCCTCAGTGATTTCTGGACGATACAGCGATACACCGGGCGATTTAATCAGTATATCGCACTTAAAAATTTCACTTAAATTTTCTTCATTAATTTCGGTGATGGAAACGGGAGAGGCATATTTTGAAATAGCCTGTTTGGCACTAATGCCTTCTTTGCCCATGCCCCAAATGCCGATATGTTTATTGTTTAAATCTGTCCATAACATTTTGAAACCTTTTTGGTATTAAATGATTGCTTGAAGGAATTAAAATATTTCCTTGTAATTCATTTATTTTTTGTGATAATTGTGATACGACTATATCTGTGGTCCACTCGCTTTTTTGGGATAGTAATTTAAGCGCATAACGACACTCATTAACCTCGCCGACACATTCAAACGGTTTGTGCCCAGATAGGCCAAGCAACTCTTCATATCCCGTTAATTGATTTTCATCATTCAGCGGATTTTTACCGACAATCTTAACCAATGTTTCTTTATCCATAAACGGAGCTAAAATCAAAAATACAAATCGGCATTTATCGCAAGTTCCGCACCAATGATTTAGGCGTTTTGTTTCATCCAGTTTAAAGGCTTTGTTGCAACTGGTAAATACATCAAAATAATTTTGGCATTTATCGGCAAATAGCTTAGCGATATGCATTTCCGACAGAGGACGTAATAATGAAAAATACCTAAATTCCGGCGTGACAGATTTCGTCAATTCGTAAAAGTCTTGTTCAAAGTCTAATGATTTGCTGTATTGGTGATTGATTTTGAGTCCATTTAATATCATATTCGGACTGTTGGCCGATCGTTCACATGACATAGCCACATATTTATGGTTATATAAAATACCACTGGCCCACAATAAAAAGGCAATCAATCCCGTAATCGGCACATGTCCGTTATATACAGTACCTGTTTCATTTAATTTGATTAATTCCGGTGATATTTTTCGGGTTAAAATAAGGTGAGGGAGGCCCGATTTTTGAACACAATCCGTGATGGGTTTGGGACTTCCAACCGAAAAAGCTGTGGCTGAGATACCCATTTCTTTTAACAGTTCAATGCTGACACAGGAATCTTTTCCGCCGCCGACAGGGATAAAAACGGAATCGGATAATGAAATATCATATTTTTGTGTTTTGGCCGTTTTACCAAATGGAAAATTGATATCTAAATTGACATTGTTTTTAACAGAAAATTCGCCGAGTCCGTTTAAATAAAACGTATTAAAAAAATCGGCTTGTGTTTGTGTTAATGAACCGCTGTCAATTTGAATTTTGGGGCATAAAAAAGCCTTATAATAACTGACACCGAAGGCAATGTGTGTTAAAAAGAAAATTTGATGAAGGGCTTCTTTTTTTGCCTCATCCGGTGTAAAAGGCCCCTTTGGAAAAGTAATTGTTTCGGTAAAGGTATGCTTATTTGTGGCATACGATAACGTTAAGACGCCCGTTTGATAATTAAAATCGTATTTTTTATAATAAAAAACCTTGCACAAAATATTTTTTCCTTTTACAATGCTTAAATTAAGATTACTCTACATTACTTTTAATTTTTTTGCAAAGGATATTATGATGGAAAATAAAAAAAAGATGACTGTATCTCGAGTGTTATTGATTTTGATCGCTGTTTGTATTTTTGTTATCGGGGCGTTAGCGGTAAAAGAGGCATTGATTTCACCGGCCGAACGATTGGTTTTGGCGGTTCAGTCATTAAATGCGAAAGAATATAAAAAAGCCGAACGTAATTTTTTGATTGTTGAAGAAACGGGTGATGCCGAGCAACGCTTAAGTGCAGCCTATTATTTAGCGCAACTTTATCATAAAGGTGCTGAAGGATTTGCAGCAAATGGTCAAAAAGCGGCTATTTTTTATGAAAAAGCCGGTATGTTGGGACTTCCGGAGGCACAATATCAATTGGCTTTAATGTATGATACCGGCGATAAAATTCCGGAAAATCGCAGTAAAGCATTGTTATGGATGAATGAAGCCGCTAAACAAGGTATGCCGGAGGCGCTGTACAGTTTAGGTGTTTGGATTGAACGGGGCTATATGGGGCCGGAAATTCCGATGGAAAAAGTAGTGGCCTTGTATGAAGGCGCAGCCGCTCAAGGCCACAAGAATGCGATGACATCACTGGTTAGTATTTATGCCGATGGATTTGGACCATTCCCGTTAAATGTCAAAAAATCCGTCTATTGGAAAAGCCGGTTAGAAGAATTAAATCAAAAGCAGTAAGGATAAAATATGTCATTAAAGTATCGTAAAGATTATATCAAGCCACATTATGAATTACCTCAAACACATTTAGATTTTACGTTGCATCCGACAAAAACGGTTGTGAAATCTAAATTGTTTTTTGAACGGGTAGATACATCCAAGCCTTTAATTTTGCAAGGCGAATACATGACGCTCAGGGAAATTAAAAGTGATGGCGTCATTTTATCCGAAGCAGATTACCAATTAGACGATAAAAAATTAACGATTACGCCCAATAAATCCGATTTTGTATTGGAAACAACGGTTGAAATTAATCCGTCCGAAAACACCCGTTTAATGGGGTTGTATGTGTCAAAGGGTATGTTTTCCACCCAATGTGAGCCGGAAGGATTTCGCAGTATTACATACTATCCGGACCATTCCGATGTGATGAGTAAATTTACCGTTACCATTCACGCCGACCGTGAAAAATATCCGGTGTTGCTGTCTAACGGTAATAAAATCAAAGATGACGGCGATACGGTTGTATGGGAAGATCCGTTTAATAAACCCTGCTATTTATTTGCGTTGGTGGCTGGTAATTTGGACAGCTTAAAAGACACATATACGACGGGTTCCGGTAAGGTTGTTGATTTGCACTTATATTGTGAAAAGGGCCGAGGTGATAGATTAACTTGGGCATTAGAATCTTTAAAACGGTCTATGGCTTGGGACGAGAAAGCCTTTGGATTGGAATACGATTTGGATTTATTTAATATCGTGGCGGTTTCGCACTTTAATATGGGCGCTATGGAAAATAAATCCTTGAATATCTTTAATGACAGTGCGCTTTTGGCCAGTCCCGATACGGCAACCGATGCCAATTATGAAGCTGTAGAAGAAACGGTGGCTCATGAATATTTCCACAATTATAGTGGTGACAGAGTGACTTTGCGTGATTGGTTTGAATTGTCCTTAAAAGAAGGCTTGACAGTGTTCCGTCATCAAGAATACGGATGTGATACATATTCCAGACCACTCAAACGTATTGATCAAGTGGCGATGTTAAAACAATATCAATTCCCCGAAGATGATGGACCTCTCTCTCATCCTGTCAGACCGGATTCTTATAAGGAAATTGAAAATTTCTATACCGTGACAATTTATGAAAAGGGCGCAGAAGTTATTCGTATGCAACAATCGTTATTGGGTAAAGAATTATTCCGTAAAGGATGTGATTTATACTTTGCGCGTCATGATGGACAAGCTGTGACCATTGATGATTTTGTTAAATGTATGGAGGATGTATCCGGACGTGATTTAACGGCCTTTAAGCGTTGGTATTCAACAGCGGGGCGACCAACTGTTAAAGTTGAAACACGTTATGATGAAGCATCTAAAACATATGTGGTTGATTTAACTCAATCCCATAAAACGGCAACGGAACCATTCGTAATTCCAATGCACTATGGGTTAGTTGGTCCAGATGGTCAAGATATGCAAACAGGTACTTTGGTGTTAGAGGATAGGCATCAAACTTTTACATTTGAAAATGTTTCATCAAAACCAGTTCTATCCATTAATCGTTATTTTACATCTCCGATTGATTTGGATATTGCTTATACAGATGCAGAACGTATTCATTTAATGACTTATGATACGGATTTGGTAAATCGTTATGAAATTGGTCAACAATATATGTTGGAACGTTTAATCAGTATGGTAAAAGAGGGGGCAGAGACACCGGATGATGTTATTTTAAAAACGATAGGTGTTTATTTGAATGCCAATACGGATAATGCATTTAAGGCACGTTCTGTATTAATGCCAAGTGAAGAAGAAATTGCTGGAAAAATGACTGGCATAAAACCATCTGAAGTTGTTCGTATTCGTAAAATGATGCGTCAGGCTATTGCCAATACATATACGAATGAGTTGCTAGCCGTGTATCAAGCAAATCAGACAACGGATGCTTATTCACCGGATGCAGAGTCTGCTGCAAGACGGGCCATTAAAAATGTAGCGCTTGGCTATTTAGCACTCACACAACATCAAGATTTGGTATATGCACAATATCAATCATCTGATAATTTGACGGACAGAATGGCGGCTTTGTCTGCTTTGGTACATAATGGATTACCGCAAGCTCAAACAGCTTTAGATGATTTTTATAATCGTTATGAAAATGATGATTTGGTTTTGAATAAATGGTTTGTGGTCCAATCTTGTGCTATTTCTGATACAGCATTGGAAACAGTTGAAATGTTAACTCAACATCCGAAATTTGATATGAAAAATCCAAATAAATTACGTTCAGTTGTTGGAGCCTTTACAATGAACATTTGTGCTTTTAATGCCTCGGATGGTTCGGGATACAAATGGTTTGCCAATAAAGTGGCTGAAGTTGATAAGATTAACCCATCCATGGCTGCAATGTTGTTTGCAAAAATGGCTAAATACAAACATTTCGAAGAAAGTGCTGGTATCGCAGCTAAACGGATTTTGAAAGATTTATTGGATAGCAAACAATTATCATCTATTTCTGCCGAAACGGTTGAACGGATGTTAGTATAACAAAAACAATAGGGCGGTTTTATGTGTTTTTTCGTGTAAAATCGCCTGTATAACAAAAGTGTCACAAAAGTGTCATTTGATTTTTTTGTCACTTTGTGTTTATATAGGCTTATCTTAAAAAATTGTATTAATAGTAAAGAAAGGAAAATTTATGTCAAACGGTATTATGCAAGGTAAACGCGGCTTAATTATGGGGGTGGCTAATGATCACTCTATCGCATGGGGGATTGCAAAACAATTGGCCGATGCCGGTGCTGAAATTGCCTTTACTTATCAAGGGGAAGCTTTGGAAAAACGCATTAAACCATTAGCCGCTTCTGTTGGCTCTGATATCACAATTCCATGTGATGTATTGGATCCAGTTAGTATGGACAATGTTTTTTCCACATTAAAAGAAAAATGGGGTAAAATTGACTTTGTGGTTCATGCGATTGCATTTTCCGATAAAAATGAATTAAAAGGTCGCTATGTTGACACATCTGTTGCTAACTTTTCAAACTCTATGTTGATTTCTTGTTATTCCTTTACAGATGTTTGTCGCCGTGCTGCCGAAATTATGCCAGATGGTGGTGCATGCTTAACACTCACATACTTGGGTGCAGAAAGATACTTGCCGAACTACAATGTTATGGGTGTCGCAAAGGCCGCTTTGGAAGCTTCCGTACACTACATTGCATTTGACTTAGGTCATCAAAATATTCGCGTAAATGCTATTTCTGCTGGTCCAATTCGTACATTGGCTGCTGCCGGTATCGGTGATTTCCGTCAAATCTTAGGATGGACAGAAAATAACTCCGCTTTGTGCCGTAACGTCACGATTGAAGATGTCGGTGGGGCAGGGTTGTTCTTGCTCAGCGATTTATCCAACGGTGTAACGGGTGAAATCGTTCACGTAGATTCCGGTTACCATAAATGCGGTATGATTAATCCGAAAAATGCGGCAAAATCTGCTGAATTATTGGGTGCTTTTAAATTATCCGAATAATTTGAATGGGATAAGTAATCCCTCTCCGTTTGGGGAGGGATTTTATTTTTTTAGGTCTTGCAAAGCAAATAAAAAAGAACTAAACTTACCCAAAATAACAAAAGGATATTGCATGAAAAACGTAAAATTAAAACGCTATTTGAAAAAAGCCATTTCTTGGGCGGGTTTATTTTTCTTTATTTTAGCGGCAATTATGCTGTATGTACAATTGTCAAAATATCCGTTTTCAGATATTAAAAATGCCGTGCTTGAAATTCCGATGAAAAATGTGGTGTATGCGTGTTTAGCATCTTTTTTTGGCTATGTGGCACTATCCTCTTATGATTATTTGGCCTTAAAATATATCGGCCGCAAATTAGCTGCTTGGAAATGGATTTTAGTCGGTTTTATCGGTTTTTCCATCAGCAATAATGCCGGTCATGCTATCGTATCCGGTGGAACGGTTCGCTATCGGTTGTATACCAGATGGCGTTTCAAAGCCAACGAAATTGTGAAAATGGTCACGTTTTCCGGTTTTACATACCTGTTTGCGTGCTTTGCGTTAATTGTACTTGGATATCTTTTGACACCGTCTCATGCTTTGGGGGCAGGGAGTATGTCCGCCTTTACGACCCATTTGGTGACGGCATTGTCGGCAGTCGGGTTGTTAGGCTATTTCGGGTTGACACTGTTTTATAAAAAATCCATTCGTATTAAAAAATTACAATTTAAAATACCATCTTTCAAAATGGCTTTAGCTCAAGTTGTGTTAGGCAGCGCCGATATCGTTATGGCGGCATTGGTGCTGTATTTTGCCCTCATACCTTTTGTGCAAATTCCGTTTGATGTCTTTATCGGCGTGTTTATTATTGCTCAAGTTTTAGGTGTATTCAGTCAAGTCCCCGGCGGTTTAGGTGTGTTTGAAGGCTTATTTATGGCAATTTTACCGGGGGAAAATAATGCGGCCTATTTATTTGGGGCTTTAATTGCTTACCGAATTATTTACTATCTGTTACCGTTATTGATTTCTGCCGTCGTTTTAGGTCTGTATGAATGGCGTTTAGGGCAAAAACGCAAACTTGGAAAAGGTCTTTTATAAAAAAACTTGACAATAAAATAAAAGTGTGATATATTGTTTAAAAATCAAAAACAATATAAGGGACTATTTATGCCAAAAAACACTTTTACGCCAGAACAATTATCGGTTTTAAATGAAGTGATGGAACCGGTACTGAATTTTGAAACACCGGTTATCAGTGCTGTTTTTAAACCGAAATTGGATAATTATACAGATGAAAAATGGGATAGAGCCATGGATATATTGCATCCTGTTTTACCGCTTGATGGATGCGAGATGGATGGCGAATATATCTATAGACCATTTTATCAAGATGAAGCGTCTTTAAATCAATCGGCTGACATTTATGTTGCCTTAAAAAATTACCAAGACGATTTAAAACGACCGAATGTATACTCTGACGCTTATTATTACGGTTGTGAAAGTAATAAGGAAGCTCAACTGGAACACCTTAATAAATTTTTTAATGTCGTTCGTTTTTCACAAGCCGCTACCGGACCGTTTTGGTATGCCTTAGAGGTTGCAATCCCTGAGGCCGAATTCAGAGGATATAATTTATTATCTCAATATATTGAACCTCGCCGTATGGTCATAGAAAAACCGCAATGGGTTGAAAATGGTGGTGAGTCTGTAAACTCTGTCGGTCCTTGTGTTTTTTACGATTTTGGCAGTAATGAAGAATATAATTTTTTCAAAAAAATTGCCACTGATTTGGAACACTATCAAAAACAAAAGGCCGAATATGATAATCCACTGGAACAATGGGAACCTAAACGTATTTTGGCATACGGCATGAAAATCGATAAACAAAAACACCGATAACAATTTGTCCCCTTATTTAAAATGAGGGGATTTTTTTTTATTGCAAAATGAATGTAAATGAGATAAACATATATAATATGATTGGTATACGAGATGTTTTTAGATATGAAAAAATGATGTTTGTTTCAAATAAGTCATTGAAATTGTACACACACACACACACACACACACACACACAATTATTTTCTGCTGAGCCAAAATTTAGTGGAGGTATTTTAACGCACTTAAGGGGTAAAACCTTTTAGGTGTTTTTTTATGAAAGGAAAAACAATGAAAGAATTTGAATCTGGTCGTTCTATGGTGGAAATGCTGGGCACTTTGGTGATTATCGGGGTATTATCTATCGGCGGTATCGCAGGGTATTCTTACGGCATGGATAAATATCGTGCAAACACTATTATGAATGACATCAATTTACGAGCGGTGGATTTAATTGCTCAAGTGGGCCGTGGCGGGGATTTATCTTTATCCGAATGGCCGACAAAAACGGCAGGTGAACACGATATCGGATTGGAAATGGAATCCGGTGAGGCGACTGGAGGTATTTTTATTAAGGGCGTTAAACAATCGGTCTGTGAGATGTTATCTGAGGCCTTGATACAAACGGCAACGATTAAAATTGGTGCCACAGAATATACCGACTCTACCAATATTGCGTGTGGTACAGAAAATGATATGGTGTTTTATTATGATGATATTTTAAGTGCCAATGGAAATGCCTGTCAAGACATGGAAAATGGTGTATGTTTTGATAAGAAAAAAGAAAATTTAATACCTTGCACAACAGTTGATGATTGTCCAAATACAAAATGTTATGGATGTGTTAATGAAATGTGTATGATGAAAAGTGATGGTGATTCTTGTGGTTTAACAACAGGATCGTGGGGAGGATATTGTTATCAAGGTGAATGTATAGCTGAAGATAAGACAAGATTCTGTTCAACGCATTCCAATTGTCATGATGATGAGTTTTGTGCCAAATACGATGAAGTATATGGGGTTGATCCGACAAGAGAGGGCAAATGTATACGATTCAGCATGCATAAAGAAACATTAACATTAAATGATGGTACCAATAAAACCATATATGTATCAGATTATGCCATAGGTGATATTTGGTTGGTGGATTTATGTAACAGAATTGGTAAACACATGATAACGTACAATGATTTGTATACAGAAGAAGACTGTCCATTGCCTGTGCCAACAAGTACTCCAACAGCATTTAGAGAGGCACTTATAAATGCAGGTTATGAAAGTCTAATAATAGATCGTAGTATTTGGGATAGTCAGGTTTGTCAGATGCATTATGAAGCTGGAGTATTTCAAGTTTGGAGAACGGATTTAGTGGGCACTTATTATGCCCCAGGTGAGGCTATGTGGGCTCCAATTTGCCATTAAATTATCAGCCCCTCAATTGAGGGGCTGTTTTCTAATTCTATCCGAAATCTTAGCGATTAAAAACCACATCTTTGACACGATTTAGGACAGGGGTCGCAATTTCTCTGGCACGTTTGGCGCCGTCTTGCAACATATCCTCTACTTCATCAAAGTGTGTCATATAGTAATTATATTTTTCACGTTTTTCATCAATTTCTTCGTGCAAGGCTGCCAGCAACATTTTCTTAATATCACCATAGCCCATACCACCTTGTTCTAAACCGTCCTTGACCGTTTGAATAACCTCGTCTTTGGCAACGCCCTTAATAATGTGATACAATAAGATGTCTTCCGGATTTTTCTTATCATTCAATCCTTGGCAGTCTGTTTTAATACCCATAACGGCTTTTTTGAGCACATTATCATCGGCAAACAATGGAATAACGTTATTATAACTTTTGCTCATTTTTTGTCCGTCAGTCCCCGGCAATACTTGAGAATTTACTTGTACAACGTATTCTGGGATTTTTAAGACCTCTTTTTTGTAATGGGCATTGATAGAACCGGCAATATCGGCCGCAATTTCCACGTGTTGAATTTGATCTTTGCCAACCGGTACGATATCGGTATCGTACGCTAAAATATCGGCTGCCATTAAAACGGGGTAGGTGTACAGCCCCATATTGATACCGGCATCGTTTGGTTCCCCTTTGGCCATATTTTTATCTACCTGTGCCTTATACGCATGAGATTTATTCATTAATCCTTTGGGTGTGTAGGCCATTAAAATAGTGGTTAATTCAAACAGTTCCGGTACATCGGATTGCTTATAGAATAAAGAGTGTTTCGGATCCAATCCGCAAGCCAAATAGGTGCTGGCAATTTCCTTTGTCAGTTGTTTGAGCAGAGGGGCATCCTTAATGGCGTTAATCGCATGGTAATCGGCCACGAACATAATATGGCGACCACCTTTGGCATTAATGTCATGACCCAACTGAATAGCCGGACGAATGGCCCCGACATAGTTTCCAAAATGAACGGTTCCTGTGGGTTTAACCCCCGTTAAAATAGTTTTAGACATAACTGATAAATTACCTTCCTTGATTGCGGTTTCTGCGCATTAACGCAGCGTTGAGTTTTTGTGTTTCTTGTTTCAAATAGTCAAGACACACATTTATATCAACACCGCCCTTTGTTGTCAAGTGAATTAAATTTTTTGGGTTAACATTATGTCGTTTCGCCAATCGAGTCAAATTTTGAGGTGATAATGGTTTGACACGTTTTTCTTTCGGTAATTTTTTGGTTTGCAGTTGTAACCGCTTCAGCGTTTCCGAAGATATTCTGATATAGGGCGCATTGCCGGTACTTGGAGCGGCTTGTTGTGCTGATGGTGTTTTTTTGGCCTCAGCTTCCCGTATTTCCTTTTTCAGTTTTTCAAATTCTGCTTTTTTCTCTGCGGTTATTTTTCGTTTTTTTAAGCTTTTTGCTACTTCTGCAGCAGACAACGCTTTTGCCAGACCGATACCCTCTGTCATATGACGAAGAGGTGTTTTCTTTTGCGTAAGTTTTAAGCCAAGTGGCGCATCAACGTAGCCGGACATTTCTGTGTAGGCCAAATATCGATCAAGACTGGCTTTATTTCTGGCTCTTGAAGTAGGAGCATGCTCGGCCTGATAATCGGCTGCAGCGTGTTGACTTAAGGCCACTTTCATCGCATGTCGATTTTTGTTTTTTCCGCCATTAACGGTAATATGTTCTTGTAAGGAGCTGTACCCTTTATTGCAAATACAATTCCAAAAATTCGGCCATTCTTTCGGATTGGTTAAACTGCCGCATTGATAATGTATATCTAATGCCAATACCCCAACAGCGGAAGGCTCTTTAAACATATCTACGCCTTTCGACAGAAAAGAAAATTTTAAAATGTCATCCATCTTCTTTTGGGCTTCCAAAGAGGCTACCCGCCGGGCATCAGATAACGTTAACCCGTAAACACCCGCATTGTGTGTTACTTTTCTGCCGGCTTCATAACTGCTGCTTTTTAATTGACTTAATGAACGGATAAAACGTTGTTTTTCTGCTAAAGTTAATTCCTCTCCCGGAACCGGTTGGTTGTTTGCATAAAGGAGTCGGCCGTTTTTATCTTTTTGAATGTGACGAATTGGGATATCATTCAGTGATAAGCCACTGGTTGTTAAACATGTTCCTATCCCGATTGTCGGATATCCGGCAGTGCATTTGTATCCGTGTGCATAGTATCCTTCGGAAATTTGCTCAGCCATTGGCATCCACCGTTTAATGATTTTATCGCGTTCGGTTTTGTAAAAATCCGTTTGTGTGAAGGCGGAATACAAAGCCGCTTTATCTTTGTTTAATTGGTTCCCGTTGACCTTTTTCTTTTCTGTGTTTTTGATGTGGTCCGACACATATTGAGCATAATTTACGGTCATATCATATACGGTTTTATCCGAAAGATGGTGTTCCGCAACAAAATCCTGAACAAGGGTGGCACGATCCGTCTCACTGAGCTTTGTTTTTGCTTCAGCCTCTTTGATATGTCGGTACAGCTCTATCGCTGCAGTTCTGGCATCCATAGTGGTATAAGTTTGTACCGAAGGAGCGGGGATATCCACATCCTTAGGGGCGGCATCGGTAAATGAAGTTAAAGCGATACCGGCGGCAGCAAATTGTTTTAATCGGTTAATAACATTCATGAATATTCTCCTGTGCTTAACTAACATTATACCATATTTTTTTATAAATAAATATTTTTTTTACAATGTACTGATTTTTTTATGGAGTTCCTTTTTTTAGCGAGAAGAAGACGGTCGTCTCATCATATTTGGATTTTGAGGAGTTGCTTTCTTCTGATCGGATTTTGCTTTTAACGCTTTGGCCATTAAACTTTTTCCTTGAGGGTCGTCTGTCAGATAATGGTTAATATGACCGATGCCATACTTTGTAAGAACGGCCAGCTGTGCGGAATAATCTTTCCCTTGCTGTTTGGCTAAAGCGGACTTGGCCAAAGCCTCCCGAATGTTTTCTCGAATTACATTACCTTCATTTGTTTGACAGTTTGTAACAACTGCGGCGTAATCTTTTTCTTTAACGGCTTTCCAAAATTTTGGCCATCGTTTTTGGAATTTAGGATATCCGAGTTGATAGGATAAATCGGCCACCAATAACTGAATTTCAATAGGTTCTTTTAATAAATCAATGCCGTGTTTTTCTTTAGCCCATTTGTACATTTCGCCGTAAGCTAATTTGACGGTTTTATAGGATAATTTTTTAGCCTCTGACGGATCAATATACACCCCGTGTTTCAAAGCTACCGCTTTTGCTTTCGCATACGTTTTTGTTTTACGGACCTCAGCCAGATAGTTCTCTTTTTGTTGTTTTGTTAATGGTTGCTTTGTTTTTGTGCTGCGAAAAACGACATTTTTCCACATGGGATTTGTGATTGCAATACCTGTACAACAGGTGGGAACCCCTTTGCTATCCATATAGGCATACAAAAAGGTACCTTCGGTCTTTTTTAAAGTTTCATAGAGGGGCTCAAAAACTTGAGAAACGGCATAATCACACTGGGCTTGAGTGGTGGTTTGTGTGGGTGTTGTTTTTTTTACAATAGGGGGTGTTTTTGGGGTGGATCTGCGTGGTTTTGCATCGACAGATGTTGCCAGTGTTGTAAGGCCTAATCCCAATATCGCAAATTGTTTTAAATTCATGTTTCCTCCTGATATACAAATAATTATTGTCTATATTTCATTATACACCGAATATCTGAAAAAGTCAATTTTTGTTTGCTATCATATTGAATTTAAAAAATATTATTTTAATCATAATCAAAATGCAAAATGAAATGAAGTTTTTTTCATAAAACACTTGCAAAATAAAAAAAAGATTTTTAAAATCCTAAAAAAAGGAGTGCAAAATGATAGGAGAAGCTTTTGAAATTACGCTTATCGGCATGGGAACGGTGTTTTTTTTCTTGCTGATGATGATTTGTGTTTTGAACATTCTGCGGATTTGTACGGTATCGGATAAAAAGGGTTTATCCAAAATCGCGGCCGCTATTGCATTTATTAAAAGTAAGGAGTAGGGGATATGGTTAAAAAGGGAAAAAAGAAAATATCCTATATGTGTACGGCATTTCGGGATGGATTTCAATCCGTTTTCGGGGCCAGAGTTTTATCAAAAGACTATTTGCCGGTGGTGGCTGAAGCCGTTAAAGCCGGTATGACAAATATTGAAGCCGGTGGCGGTGCATCCTTTCAGGCGGCGTTTTTCTATAATAATGAAAACGCCTTTGATGTGATGGATAAATTCCGTGAAATTGCCGGGCCGAAAGTTAATTTACAAACACTTGCCCGTGGGGTGAATGTTGTAGCGCTTGATTCTCAAAGTTCGGATATGATTGATTTGCATGCCAAAATGTTCAAAAAACACGGCATGAGTACGATTCGTAATTTTGATGCCCTAAACGACCCGAATAATTTGATTTTTAGCGCAAAATGCATCAAAAAAGCGGGACTTAAACACCAATTGTGCGTATCTATGATGTCGTTACCTCCGGGCTGTACGGGTGCTCATGATGCGGATTTTTACGAAGAAACGTTGAAAAAGTTTTTAAAGGCCAAAATCCCTTTTGATTCTTTGTGCTTTAAGGATGCCTCCGGTACAACCGTGCCGGCGGTGGTGTATGAAACGATTCGCAGAGCCAGAAAATTGGTGGGGGAAAAAGTGCCCATTCAGTTCCACTCTCATGAAACAGCCGGAGCAGGGCTGGCTTGTTATATGGCTGCCGTTCAAGGCGGTGCCGATATCGTGGATTTATCTTTGGCGCCGGTATCCGGTGGTACGTGTCAGCCGGATGTGGCAACGATGTGGCATGCTTTGCGTGGGTCTGATTATGAATTAGATTGTGATATTGATGCCATTATGCGGGTGGAAGACCATTTAAAAGAGGCCTTATCTGATTACTTTATACCACCGGAAGCGTTGCATGTAGAACCGCAAATCCCTTGGTCTCCGATGCCGGGTGGGGCGTTGACGGCGAATACGCAAATGCTCAGAGATAACGAGTTGATGGACAAGTATGGTGAAATTATTAAGGCCATGGAAGAAGTTGTTCGTAAGGGCGGTTTTGGAACTTCTGTTACGCCGGTTTCTCAATTTTATTTCCAACAAGCTTTTAATAATGTGATGAGTGGTCCGTGGAAAAAAATTGCCGATGGCTATGGTAAAATGGTTTTGGGCTATTTCGGCAAAACACCGGTGGCCCCCGATAAAAAAGTCGTTCAAATCGCCTCGGAACAATTGGGATTAAAACCCACAACTAAAACGGTTTTATCCATTAATGATAAAAATGAAAAAAAATCCCGCTCTCATTATGAAACTATGTTGACTGAGGCCGGATTGCCAATTACCGATGAAAATGTCTTTATTGCGGCCGCTTGCGGAGATAAAGGAATTACCTTCTTACTGGGTAAAGCTAAGGTTGGTGTGCGTTATAAAGAAAAACAAACACCGTGTACACCAAAACAAGATAGCTATAAAATTACGGTATCGGGTGAAACGTTTGATATCAAATTAAATGGTAATACAGCCACGGTCAATGGCGTGGATTATGCCATATCTATGGATGATGCTCTGCCTGCTACTTCGTCAACACCAACTCTGCCGGTTTCTTCAAACGGTGTAGTAACGCCCATTAATGCCGGTACCCCCGGTGTGATTACGCAAGTTCTTGTCAAACAAGGGGATACTGTCAGTGTCGGTCAAACGCTGTGTGTGATTGAGGTGATGAAAATGGAAACAGAGGTTAAATCCGCTGTTGCCGGAACAATCACAAATATTTTTGCAACTAAAGGGGAACAGGTTGTCGCCGGACAAAAACTGTTTGAGGTCAAATGAGTAAAGCAAAAGAATTATTAAAGTGGACATTGTATTTTGTTGGTCTGTGCCTTTTTGGGGCAGGATTGGCGGGACTCTTTCCTTCTGTTTGGGAAGTTATGAAACAAACGGGATTATACCTGTTATTTGACCAAACGACCCCCAAAGGATTAATATTGCCGTTGGGATTGGGGCAAATCATTATGATTGGTGTTTGCTTGGTTTTATTATATTTGGGTATTGTTAAAAAGTTTGAACCCCTCTTGTTAATACCGATTGCGTTTGGTGGTATGCTGTCCAACGTCCCGGGAACGGGGTTGACCGAACCGGGTGGATTGCTTTATGTTTTATATCATATGGGTATCGAAAATGGAGTGTTTCCCTTGCTGATCTTTATGGGGGTCGGAGCTATGATAGACTTTGGCCCGATGCTTGCCAATCCGAAAACAGCTCTGTTGGGTGGTGCCGCTCAATTTGCTATTTTTGGAACATTTTTAGGGGCGATTGCCTTAAGTAAATATATTCCGTTTTTGGATTTATCCTTACCGCAAGCTGCCTCTATTGCCATTATCGGAGGAGCCGATGGTCCAACCTCTATTTTCTTGGCATCAAAATTGGCTCCTGAATTATTGGGAGCAATAGCGGTGGCCGCTTATTCTTATATGGCTTTGGTACCCGTTATTCAACCGCCGATTATGCGAGCTTGCACAACAAAACAAGAGCGCCTCATTGAAATGACACAGTTGCGTGAGGTTTCTAAAACGGAAAAAATTATGTTGCCGATTGTGGTGGTTTTACTGACAGCGTTATTCGTGCCGATGGCGTTACCGTTAGTGGGTATGTTGATGTTTGGTAACTTGCTTAAAGAATCCGGTGTGGCAGACAGATTATCCGATACGGCCTCTAACAGCTTGATTAATATCGTAACAATTGTATTGGGATTGTCTGTTGGTTCTAAAATGTCGGCAGAATTATTTTTAACGTCAACGACGTTGGCTGTATTGTTCCTAGGTGTGATTGCCTTTAGTGTCGGGACGGCCAGTGGTGTGTTAATGGCAAAATTTTTAAATTTGTTGCCAGGGGCAAAAATCAATCCGCTCATTGGGTCGGCTGGTGTGTCGGCTATTCCGATGGCGGCTCGTGTATCCCATAAATTGGGGCAGGAGGAAAATCCGAACAATCATTTATTGATGCACGCTATGAAGTCGGAGGCCAAG
>JAZKXP010000048.1:0-8210 GCA_045611665.1 Alphaproteobacteria bacterium
TTTCGGATTTTCAAAAGAAGAATTAATCGGCAATAACATTTTTAACACCATATTCCCAAAACCTGAGCGTAAAGATTCTCTGCAAGCCAACATTATCTCTCGGATTTTTAACAATCCCAAAATGTATGTGGAAAACGAAACGCAAAATATTAAAAAAAGCGGTGAAAAGTTTTGGATTTCTTGGACAAATCGTGTCGTGTATGATGAAAAAGGTAATCCATTGGAAATTCGTGCCGTCGGATTTGATATCAGCAAACGTAAAAAATTAGAGGAAGAATTGCGACATTTAGCGTCGGTTGATCCTTTAACCGGCGTATTAAACCGTCAGGCTTTATTAGAAGTAGGAGCAACAGAACTCAGTCGTGCCGACCGATACAATCGACAACTGGCTGTAGTTATTATGAAACTGAACTATTTTCATACACCGGAAACGACGTCTTTTACATTCAGTGATGAAACATTGCAAGAAACAGTTGCCATTTGTCGTAAAGCGATGCGTGATTGTGACTATTTAGGCCGCATCGGAGATGTAGAATTTACACTCATCTTACCCGAAACACCACCTGAAAATGCTGTCTTCTTAGCCGAACGGCTCAAACAAAAAATTCAAGAAAAGAATTTACAATCTGAAACGGGTGCCTTTATTACAGCAACCTTTGGGGTCAGCGGTCGAGACAGTAAAGATGATACAATAGACAGCTTGATTTTACGAGCTTTATCCGCTTTACAAGAGGCTGACAAAACGGCGGAACCGAAAACAAAGAAAACATCCAAAAAGAAAGGGGTATAAAAAATGCAGGAAATTACACTGTCGAATGGCGTATTACGAATTGGTATTTTACCTGAATTAGGGGCCAGCCTTTCCTTTATGAAATACAAAGAAAAAGATGTATTACGTCCAATGGACATAACGGCGGATGATATCGATTCCAACAGCGCGGCAATGTTTTTGATGATACCTTTTTGCGGACGTATTCGCGGAGGGAGCTTTGTTTATTGGGGCATTACCCGTAAAATGAAAAAAAATCAAGCCGGTATTGCAGACCCTATTCACGGAGACGGTTGGAAAAGTGTATGGACCGTCGTCAAACAATCCGATGTATCGGCTACATTAAGAATGACACATGATAAAGAAACCGGTTTTCCCTTTTCCTATGATGCGGAAGTCACCTATACTCTGATAAAAAATGAGTTATCAGTCACAATCCAAATTACAAATAACGCCATTTTACCAATGCCGTGCGGAATGGGCATTCATCCGTTTTTTGTTAAATCTAAAGATATGAAATTAAAATTTCCGACCAAAATGGTTTGGGCTCATGAATCCGATCCGATTTTTGATCGCCCTTATCCGACGCCGGATGCTTGGCAATTTGAAGGTGGAAAACCTTTAAAAGGAACAGTATTTGATACCTGTTTTGGTGGTTTTGACGGCAATGCAGAAATTATCTACCCTGAAAACGGATACTCGGTTCACATGACGGCCGACGAACAATTCGGTCACGTTGTTTTATACACTCCGAAAGGGAAAAATTTCGTGTGTTTGGAGCCGTGCACAAACGCCAGTAATGCCTTTAATTTGGCGTCTAACGGTGTGATTGGAACCGGCATTAAAAGTATCGGAAAGGATCAATCCATCAGCGGTCACATTACATTATCAATCTGTGAATAAGATTCGGGATTTTTTATGAAAAATACGTTTACAAAAATTGTTTGTACATTGGGCCCGGCCAGCTCGGGTGAAAAAACGATTAAAGCACTGGCTAAAGCCGGTGCCAATGTTTTTCGGTTAAATTTCAGTCATGGAGATTATGAACGCCATGCCGAAAATTTTCAAATTATCAGACAAATGAGTCAGGACCAAAAAGTCCCGTATGGAATTTTATGCGACTTACAAGGCCCAAAACTCAGAGTCGGTAAATTTAAAAATGACAAGGTTCGTTTAATTCCGGGACAAAAGTTCCGTATGGATATGTCAGAAAAATTGGGTGATGAAACACGAGTATCCTTGATGCATCCGGAAATATTTCAGGCATTAAAACAGGATATGTCTTTATTATTAAATGACGGACAAATCCAATTAAATGTAGATGATTTCGGAAAAGATTATGTTAATACAACTGTTGAGGTCGGCGGTATTTTATCCAATCATAAGGGCGTTAATGTACCCGATGTTATTTTACCGATTTCCGCTTTGACAAAAAAAGATTTAAAGGATTTGGATTTCGCCTTAAAACTTGGAGCGGATTGGATTTGCTTGTCTTTTGTGCAAAAACCCGAAGATGTCAAAATGGCCAGAGAGATTATCGGTGACAAAGCCGGTATTATTGTCAAAATTGAAAAACCTTCCGCTTTGCAATATTTAAAAGAAATTATTGAATTAGCCGATGGTGTTATGGTGGCGCGTGGAGATTTAGGGGTAGAATGCCCTATTGAAACAGTACCCGCCATTCAAAAACGGATTATTGAAACCTGCCGAGCGGCTGGCAAACCCGTTATCGTGGCCACACAAATGCTGGAAAGTATGATTTTATCTCCTGTTCCGACACGAGCAGAAGTATCCGATGTGGCAACTGCCGTTTATGATGGAGCCGATGCCGTTATGCTTTCTGCCGAAACGGCTATGGGCGAGTATCCGATAAAAGCAGTGAGTATGATGAAAAAAATCATCACTAAAACTTCTCAAGATATTCATTATATCAATGATATGGAAAAATCCACCATGCCACCGGATAAAACGATTGCCAGTGCCATTACATCAGCTGTTCGACAAATGATTAAAGTATTGGATAAGCCGGCCTGTATTGTCAGTTATTCTATTTCGGGAAAAACAACGTTGCGTACCTCACGAGAACGCCCTCTTCTACCAATTATCGGAATGACAACAACCAAAGCCATTGCCAATCGTATGGCGTTGGTATGGGGTGTAAGATCCGTTGTCGTGCCGAATTTAGATGATTTAACAGATGTAACACCGGTTGCAATTGACTGTGTTAAGAATTTAGGGTATGCGAAACCGGACGATGAAATTATCATCACCGCCGGGATTCCGTTTGCCACCCACGGTAATACAAATTTAATCCATATTGCCAAGGTGGGGTAGTGATTTACACAGGGCAAAAAGATTACCCTGATCATATGCAGTACGTTCAATACTGCTAATATATCCATCATCTAAGCGGACCCGATAATTTTTGTTTGCACTACTGGTAGATATCATCCACCCATGGTTGTGTCTTCCTACTCCTGAGAATTCAGCACATTTATTATTGGCACAATTTGCTATCGTTTTAGAACATTCACAAACATCAAAATCAATCATTTTCATTCTAAGTCCTTCACACCACGCATAAGCATTCCACCAATTCATATAGTTATTACTTTTGCAATATTTATGTCCTGTAATAGCCCCTGTTATAACCTCTCCTGCTCCATCAGCACACGTTTCAGCCTCTTGTGCCAATACAACACAAGATATCATTAAAATACTACTCATTATCAAAATATGACGCATTTTCTACTCCTTTTAAAAATTAATAAAACCCGCTGATAAAGCGGGCGGATGTTAGAAAACCGTACTAGGAAAACGGCTCGGCTTATTCAAGCCCAATGAGCCCTATTCGCCGACATCCGCCCTATGGCGAATGCCAACATGTTGTTTTTAGGTCAGTGTTGCCTAACCTTTCCTAGTTTCGGGTTTCTACGCCCGCATCCCAATTTGGGATAAACTCAGTATAAAGAATACCTTATTCATTTGCAAGAAAAAAATAATAAAAAAGACCACCAAAATGATGACCTTTTCTTGTAGGGAGTCAATAACCTGCTGAACCAATATAGTTTTACTGTCTATCTGTTTCGTTTTGAAAACAATCCTCGCACAAAGGACAGAGCTTTTGCCATACGTCCTTGTTCAGAGGCAGCATATAATCTGTCCCGTAATTTCATAGACCGTCTCTGTCCATTTGAAGGTTCCGCTTGAGGGATACACGGGGCCTCTACAACATTTGAAACAGTCTGGGTAGTTGGTGTATGTGGAACAACTGGAGGTATTTGAATATTATTTTCTATCCTAGCTTCAGATATTTCAACCACTCCTGTTGTAATTGTTTTTTGAGAAGATTTAGAGGACATTTCCAACCTAAACAGCGGGTCTAAGGCAACAGGTTGCGGCCGTTTTTCAGGGGGCATTTTGGGCATAAATGTTTTTACTTCCCCTTCATAAGTTTCCACCTGCACATTAATCTCACTCGGCATATTTTTCTTTTGAATATCCGTACAATGCCCCATAAAATTAACACCAACAGTTTTAAGTTTAGGAGCATTAAATTCATCTAATGAATAATCACCTCCATATTGGGCCCATCCAGAATCATTACACATAAAATTTCGCCCAACTTGTTCCAGATTGGGTAAATGAATACGTTTTCCTGAACTTTTATCACCAACTGCTCTCAAAAAATTATCACCAGCAATACGCAATTTTTGAAAATTTAATTCGGGCATGTAATTTATATTACAAAAACAGTCCTCGCCGACTTCCTCTAACTCCGGTACATACAATGTTTCAGCATATCTTAAACTCGTACTACAAAATTTATGACCAACTTTTTTTAATTTTGGGAAAGAAGAAGCTTTTATACATGATAATGAAAAATCTCCAACTTCTTCTAAACAATCAAAAGCATAATCTTCGGAAGCAGACCAATATAATAAAGTTTCTTGCCCAACTTTTTTAAGTTTTGGCATATCTAAATCATAGTGAGTACCATCACAAAATGAACAATTTCCTATTTCTTCCAATTCCGGTGCATCCATCAAAAATGAAGAACCAGCATTAAATGAATTATCACCAACACGTTTTAATTTCGGGGCATTTAATTCTTCTAAACTATTTAATTCAAATTTTGATAAAAAATTATCCGGCAACTCAGTCGTTTCCAATAAATTTAAACGCGTTATTTTTCCAGACTGCATCGTACATAGCTCTTGGCCATCTACCAAAATTTTTGTTGCATCACTTTCTTTATCCTTTGATACGCTAATTTTCTTACCACTGATTTCATTTTGCAAAACATCGGCAAATGCACTATCTATACCACATATATCCGTTATTGTCCCATTTTTCTTATCCAAAATAAAAGCATGGTCAATCATTTCTTGATAATCTTTATTTAATTCAGTTACAACACCATCTTTTACATAAAAATTATCACCAATATAAATATTATTTTCTTCTCGTTTATATTTGATAATTTGATTGTTAATAGATGTATAATAAAAAGGTAACCACGCTTTTTGAGCAGAAAAATCAACATTAAAATGTTGTTTAATAGACATAGATAATCCCGGAATGATATTGTCAGGATTGCTACTTAAGGTATTATCTGGATTTTGAACAGTATGATTATATCTATTTTTAATGGAAATAAAACCACCTGTTTTTAAAACTTGAATAGACAAAACCGAAGTCCCATATTTATCTTCACGTTCCGGATTAGGGAAATCCTCCCGGCGAATTTCATCAACATCCTTACGAACAGCATTTATAATGTAATATTTTTCAAATCGATGTGCATCCCCAAAAGTACATAACTTTTCTCCCCGTTCTGCATAATTATTAATCACTCTTCTATTTGCCAAATCTCTTAATGTCTCAGCATCGGCATAATAATGACTGATGGCATTTTGTTTTTCCAATGTATCGGCATAATAGGCATCATATCCAGCCTCATCCAACAATTGAAGCGGTGTTTTGGATACAGTATGTTCGGCAATTTCAACATTTTTTAAGGAAACCAAATAATCCATAATCGGTTCGGCCTCACGACCGGCGTATTTGACAATTTTATCCAAATTTTCAATATCAAAAATACCGTTATCATAGGCTCTGATTGCCTTAGCAAATCTCTCGCCATTTTGTTTTTTTATCTTTTTAAACATATCGGCCATACTGACTCCTCCGATTAAATATCATCGATTTATTATACCATATTTTCTAAAAATCGTCAAAAAAAAGACTGCAAAAAGCAGTCTTTTTTTATATCTCTAGCCTTTTTTGATAATTGCCGCTTTGACAAATTCTCTAAAAATCGGATTAGGATTTCCGGGGCGAGAAGTAAATTCAGGATGGAACTGCACACCGATAAAGAACGGATGAGACGGAATTTCAACAATTTCCGGCAATAATCCGTCCGGTGATTTACCGGACAAGACCATACCGACCGCCTCTAATTTATCGGCATAGGCGATATCCATTTCATAACGATGGCGATGACGTTCTTGAATATTCATTTCGCCATAAATACGATGAGCCAAGGACCCATTTCTTAAGACACATGGATAAGCCCCTAGTCGCATTGTGCCACCTAAATCCGTGTTATCAGAACGAATATGTTTGACTCCATCTTGTTCCCAAATAGTCATTTTTGAAATAACAGGTTCAAATTCTGGTCCAAATTCGGCAGAACCAGCCTTTTCTATTCCAAGTAAATGACGGCAAGCCTCAATTACAGCCATTTGCATACCTAAACAAATCCCAAAGAATGGGATGTTATTTTCACGGGCATACTTAACAGCGCGGATTTTACCTTCAATCCCACGACTACCAAAACCTCCCGGTACTAAAATACCATCATAGTATTTTAATGTATCGTGCAATTCTTCTTCCGTTAATGGTTCCAACTTTTCGGACTCAATCCATTTTACTTTCACTTTTGTTTTAGCATCAATACCGGCATGGGTTAAAGCCTCACCTAACGATTTATAGGCATCTTGCAAGCCACAGTACTTACCAACAACGGCAATTTTAACTTCATTTTCATAATTGGCAATCACATCAACGATGTTTTCCCATTTAGACAAATCCGGCTGAGGTGCTCTATCCAACATACCGAAATGGTGTAAAACACGTGTATCCAATCCCTCTTCGTGATATGTCAATGGGACTTTATAAATATTGTCCACATTCAATGCCGCAATCACATCTTCTGGTGCCACATTACAGAATAATGCCAACTTGCGGCGTTCATCCATGCCCAAGGGTATTTTACTGCGACACAGCAAAATATCGGCTTGGATACCAACCTCTAATAAAGTACGGACCGCTTGTTGAGTCGGTTTGGTCTTAAGCTCTCCCGCCGCCTCAATAAACGGCACCAACGTTAAAAAGATAATACATACATTTTCACGACCAACTTCATTGGAAAATTGACGTATCGCCTCTAACATCAAGGTACCTTCAATATCCCCAACCGTACCCCCAACTTCATACAGTACAAAATCTTCCGTAACATCAGATTTAATAAAATCCTTAATTTCATTACTGACATGCGGAATAGCTTGCACCGTAGCCCCTAAATAATCACCACGGCGTTCTTTTTGCAACACATTAAAGTAAATGCGACCGCTGGAAATACTGTCCGTTTTATGGCAATTCACATCCGCAAAACGTTCATAGTGCCCTAAATCCAAATCCGTTTCAGCTCCATCATCTGTTACAAAAACCTCCCCATGTTGATAAGGCGACATTGTCCCCGGATCCACATTCAAATACGGATCCATTTTGCGCATCCGAACGGAATAACCGCGAGATTTTAACAAACACCCTATGGAAGCGGAGGCGATGCCCTTTCCCAAACTGGAAACCACACCACCCAAGATAAAGATATATTTAGTCATGAGAGATTTTCCTTTACTTGTTCTTATTTTCTTCTACAGTAAAGCCCCCAAAAAAGCAACAAAAAAAGTTGCATTTTTTGCAATTAAATTGCTTGACTTTGTTTTTTGACTGTGTTATAAAGGACTTCCCTTAGCCGCTGTAGCGTAGTGGTAGCGCACATCCTTGGTAAGGATGGGGTCGTGGGTCCGATTCCCACCAGCGGCACCATAGAAAAATAAAGTCCCGTTTGGGGCTTTATTTTTTTATGTGTTTGTTGGTGAGAGTGGACCCACGGGGGTGTGGGACCGGAATCGGAGCGATAGCGTAGATGACGCGAGAAAATATCTTTATTTTCGTAGCGGTCCCGAATGAAATGAGGGATGAGCAACGCGAACTTTCCCACCAGCGGCACCAGGTATTATAGCTCTCGATTAAACGAGGGCTTTTTCTTTTAACCGCAAGCGTTTCCGCGAGTCCGATAATTGAGCTTTTAAAATTGGCTAAATTTTACAAATTATCGGACTCTTAAATACGATTTCTTTATAAAACAAGC
>JAZKXP010000049.1:0-17848 GCA_045611665.1 Alphaproteobacteria bacterium
TTGACGCTGAAGGTTTGGTTTTAGGTCGTTTAGCCAGTCAATTGGCTAATATCATTCGTGGTAAAAACAAACCTTGCTACACACCTTCTCAAGATTGCGGTGACTATGTAGTGGTTGTGAATGCCGACAAAGTAAAATTAACAGGTCGTAAAATGGAACAAAAAATGTACTACCATCATACAGGTTATGTTGGCGGTATCAAAGGTATTTCCGTTGCAAAACAATTGGAAGACCATCCGGAACGTGTTTTAATCAAAGCCGTTCAACGCATGGTTTCTCGTGGTAAATTGGGTCGTCAACAAATGACCAAATTACGCGTGTTTGCCGGTCCTGAACACACACACCAAGCTCAATCTCCGATTACTTTGGACATTGGTGCTATGAACCCAAAAAATAAAAGAGGTGCATAATGACAGAAACTAAAGTTAAAAAAGGTTTGGCTGACGTAAAAGCAGAAATGGCTGCTCAAACAGAAGTGGTTACAGCCGAAACTCCGGCTCCTCGTCAACCAAAAAAAGACAAATTGGGTCGCAGCCAATCCGTCGGTAAAAAGAAAAATGCTATTGCCCGTGTTATCATTAAAATGGGTAAAGGTAATATTGTTGTAAACGGTCGTACTTTGGAAGATTACTTCCCACGTCCAGCATTGCGCATGATTATTAATCAACCGTTCGCTTTGACAGATCGTGAAGGTCAATTTGACGTTCAATGTAATGTTTGCGGTGGTGGTTTGGCTGGTCAAGCTTATGCTTTACGTCACGGTATCAGCCGTTGCTTGGATATGTTTGAACCGGAATTGCACACAACACTGAAAAAAGCTGGTTTCTTAACTCGTGATTCTCGCGTTGTTGAACGTAAAAAACCGGGTCGTCCAAAAGCTCGTAAACGCTTCCAATTCTCCAAACGTTAATTTTGGGAATTTGGTTCAAAAGAATCCTCACCGATTGGTGGGGATTTTTTGTATCTTGAAAACTACCGGTTAGGCCGGTAGGTTCCTTTTTATCAAAAATGTAAAAGAAGTCTTGCAAGTTGTACATAAATCTGTTAAAAAACAGAGCATGTATACGAGCAATGGTGAAAAAAAGATTATTTTAAAAATATCAATTTCAAATAAGTCATTGAAATTGTACACACACTTAGTTTTTGCAGAGCCAAAATTTCGGAATATTGAATTAACGCACTTGAGAGTTTCTATCTCTTAGGTGTTTTTTGTTATGTAAAGGAAAAAATTATGAAAGAAATAAAAAAATCCTTGCCATCTTTAGGTAAACATTTTTCTTTTTTCTCAACTTCCGACTTGATCCGAGGGGCCAGAATAACACAATCCGGCCGTTCTATGGTGGAAATGTTGGCTGTTTTGGCCATTATTGGTGTTCTATCTATCGGCGGCATTGCTGGATACAATTACGGCATGAATCAATACCGTGCCAATGAAACGATTAACGATGTGAATATGCGTATGATTGACGTGATGAAACAAGTGTATCAAAACAAATCCAAAATTGCTATCCCCGAAGATTGGGATTTAAAAGGTCGTTCCGGATACGTCATTAATTTATTTCAAAATAATACATTTGAACCATCTATTATGGTTGAGGATGTACCAACTGGCGTGTGTAAAGAAATTTTAAAATCTACGCCGGATACGCAAGATATTTTTGTGGGCGTAAAAAACGGCGAAGAAGTCGATGGTAACTGGTATTTAGGTAATAATGAAAACATTTGTGATGGTGGGAACAAAGAAATGCTCTTTGCACTCAGTCCCGAAGTGTTAGCCGGCTTTAATCCAGATACGAACACAGATGAGCTAGAAGGAACTGCCACCATTGTTGTAACGGCGCAAGAATGTTATTCTAATGCCGATTGCCATGTAGATAAGCCGTTTTGTGAGAATGGGACTTGCATCCAATGTTCAGAAGATTCACATTGTCCAAACGAAAATCCATACTGTGATACCGCTAAAGGCATTTGCCACGAATGTGTTTCAAATGAAGATTGCGATGCTGGTCAATTTTGTGCAGATTCAAATGAAAGCGATTCAAAAGCCACACCATATACCTGTAAAACGCTTAATTTTTCCAGTATTGACCTAACGAATGAGGAGGGTATCACCGAAACATGGTATTATTCTAATGAACAGATGTCTTGGTGGGATACAAAAATGGCTTGTGAAGCGATGGGGAGGATGGCTAAGTTTTTAGATTTGTCAACAGGTGAACAAAAAGAAGGATGGCCAACGGGGTATAGGACGATTCGACCGCATGTAACGCAATTATATAATATAGTAGATACAACGATAGATACAAATCCTGCAATGCCTTATTTTGCCGTTAATGATAGTTGGCGTTTTGTTTTGCTTAAGGATGGTTATATACCCAATTCTAGACCACGAAATACAATTTTTGTGGGTTACTCTCCTCTTTTTGGTATTTGTATCAAATAGTTTTCTTTTCGTACAAACGGATAAGGTATCATATTATAATTTTTTGTTTTATTATAATGACTTAATCAATATATCTTGACAAAATCAGATATGTGTGTTAACATATATCTGATAAATGGAGGTTTAAAATGAACGATATAACAAAAGAAACACGCGGTAATCCTAAATTGATTTGGCCTTTTGCAGCCTTAATTGTGGCATGTGCGGCCTTGGGAATTTGCCAAGAAATGACACCAAAACCAGAAAAGGCAAAATCGAACGATCCTCAGTCTTATTTAAAAAATTGCGCATTAAAAACGGCTTTGAAACGCCCGGAAAGATAAACAATGCCGGGCATTCCTTCTTCTGCCCAAAAACAAGTAACATTTAAAGAGCATTTATATGCAAATTTATTGCTATGGGGATGGGTAGGCATCATAGTGATTGTGTCCATCATCTTAAGAGACAACCACCCAACCGATGACAGCACCTTTAAAAAACGTCAGGAACAATTTCGTAAAGTAAGGAAAGAAAAAGAAAAACAATTTCAACAAAAGCCTCCTTTGACAGATAAGGATACACCTCGCCTGATCACAAAACGAAACACCATTTCGCCAACACCTTCGGTAAATACAAAATAAAAAGCCCACCAAAGTGGGCCAACCGTCATAAAAATTTATTTTTCAAGCAATCTGATTTGTTTGACATCAATTTCATCGGAAATAATTCCTTTATCCAACTCCCCGATAATTTCAACGGTATCTTGCGGACCGACGGAAACGCCACGCCACTCATCATCATCAATTTCAACGGTAATAGACCCGGTGGAATCAGCGAACAAATACTCTTCTTTGCCCAAGCGCTTTTCGATTTTACCTTCCAAAACGACATAAGAATCATCCCGCAAGTGTTTTAATTCCGCCACCGTATTCACAATTGTTGCCGGATCCTTAAAACCACCACGTTCAACATATTGAGCCGACACAGAACCGGCAGATAAAACAATGGATAAAGCAGATAACATCAGCAATTTTTTCATATTTTCCTCCTTAAAATTAAACAACTATAACATGAGTATAAAATAAAAAAATACGAGTCGCAAGGTTTTTATATGACTTTTTTATGAAAAAAAATAGCAATCAAAAATCATAAAAAAAATATAACTGTGATAAAAAAATCTTGCATTTTTAACAACTTTTTGGCATAATGCCGTCAAAAAGGAGATAGAAAATGCTATACGATAAAAATCCATGTTATGATAACTTTGATATGAAGTTCTTGGTTGCCCCGGAACATGTGGCAACATTTGAAATGGCTTTGGAAGAATTTGCCAGTGCCATTTTAACCATGCCGATTGAAAAAGGTGAAAATAAAGGGTTGTGGGAGGTTCAAGCCATTTATGAAACCGAACCACAAATGGACGATCTTAAACGGGCTATGGGTTTTGCAAGCCAAATGTGTGGTATTTCAGAGCCGAGATGGTCCTTAAATGCTATGCCCAAAAAGAATTGGCTGAAAGAAAGTCTTATCAGCTTTCCACCCGTTACAATCGGCAAGTATTATATTTATGGCTCTCACATCAAAGACGAACCGCCGGCAGATAAAATCGCCTTACAAATTGATGCGGCGACGGCTTTCGGATCGGGTGAACATCAAACAACGCAAGGGTGTTTAACGGCACTGAATGAATTAACCATTAAGCCTCAAAAAGTAATTGATGTCGGGTGTGGCAGTGGGATTTTAGCGATGGCTTATGCCAAAACATTTAACGCCCCCGTTGATGCCGTGGATATTGATCCGGAATCGGTTTTGGTTACAACGAACAGCGCAAAAATAAATGGGTTAGACCACCTCATGCGTGTGTGGGAAAGTGATGGATATAAGGGGGTTGACGGTCAATACGATTTGGTATTTTGCAACATTTTGGCCAGACCTCTCATCAATATGGCCAGTGATTTAAAAGAACATTTAACAAGTGGCGGCATGGCGATTTTATCGGGTTTTCTCATTCGCCAAGAACGGTGGGTGTTAAAGGCTCACACAGATATCGGTTTAAAATTGGTTGCGAAATATCGCATTAACGGATGGAGTACGTTAGTTGTTAGAAAAGATTAGAGCATATTTGGTGCAAAACGGTTTAGATGCCGTATTGGTGCCTCATCAAGATGAATTTTTAGGCGAATATTTAACGGCTGACAAAAAACGGTTAAAGGCTTTGACCGGATTTTCGGGGTCTGCCGGTTTGGCTGTTATAACGGCTGAACAAGCGGTTTTATTCGTAGATTCCAGATATACCATTCAAGCCAATCGCCAAACACGTTTTGATGTGTTAGAGGTTCCGAGCGAAACAACACCTTTAAAATGGATAAGTAAAAACTTAAAAGGCAAAAAAATCGCTTTTAACGGTGATGTTCATTCGGCCGCCAGTATTTTGAGTATGCAATCTAAAACAAAAGAGCATAAAATCAAATGGGTCAATTTATCGGATAACATTGTGGATATGTTTTGGGTAAACCGCCCTCAAGCACCGGAACCTCAACCAACCGAATATGACGAAATGTATGCCGGTCGCAGCGCCGATGATAAAATCGCCTCCGTTGCCAGTGAAATTGCCGTGGCCGGTTTTGATGCGATGTTAGTGGCCGATCCTGAATCGGTTTCCTGGTTAATTAATCGCCGAGATTTGCAAAATCCCGAATGCCCGATTTATTATGACCGAGCCATTGTCTATGCCACCGGCAAATGTGAACAGGTCACGGAAAAATCACTTAAAGCTTTATCCAAAAAGAAAGTGGTCAGTGATTTTTCGCGTTTACCCTATTCCATATATGAAAAATTGGCTAAGGCTTTGACGGATAAACCCGATATCATTGCCACAATGAAAGCTCAAAAAAATGCCATAGAAATTCAAAATTTACGGCAAGCCTGCTTATATGAAAGTGCCGTGATTTGTAAATTTTTGGCCTTTGTGGAACAACAAAAAGAAACCATTACGGAATTGGATTGTGTTAAGGAATTACAAGGTCTGCGGGCACAAAATCCACTGTATGTAGCAGACAGCTTTGATGTCATTGCCGCCAGTGGTCCTCATGCCGCTCAAGCGCATTATTTGCCAACGCCGTCCACGTCTTGTTTTGTTCGTAAATATCCGCTGTTGTTGGTGGATACAGGCGGACAATATTTAAATGGCACAACCGATATGACCAGAACGATTTGTATTGGCAAACCAACGCCACTGACAAAAAAACGATACACGCAAGTGTTAAAGGGACATATTGCATTAGCTTCGGCTCAGATAACTGAAGGCGATACGCCGGCCGAGCTGGATAAACTGGCTCACCAATTTTTACGTGACGATAGTGTGGATTACTTACATGCAACCGGTCACGGTATCGGTATGTTCTTATCCGTTCATGAAAATCCACCGGTTATTCATGAAAAAAGCACAACACCTCTCTATGCCGGCATGGTGTTTTCCAATGAACCGGCCGTTTATGATGAAGCAAACGGATTCGGTATCAGATTGGAAAATATGCTGCTAAGCGTTCCGACAGAAAACGGGCAATTAAAATTTGAAAACTTATTGTTTATTCCGTTTGACGGACGTATGGTTGATTTTGGTATGCTGACGGCAGATGAAAAAGCATGGCTGAAAGTGTATCATGAAAAAATTGTATCGGATATTTTCCCGATGATTGGCGCCAATGTGAAAGCCGTTTTAAAACCACTGATAGACACCTTTATACAAAATGGATAACGCATGAATAAAACATTAATCAACACCGGACGAGTAGCAACGAATAAAAAGGCTCATTTTAACTTTTCCATTTTGGAAACGTTTGAAGCCGGCATTATGTTAACCGGCGGAGAAGTCAAATCTTTACGAGCCGGACGTGCTACCATTAACGAAAGTTATGCATCGGCCGATAAAAATGAGTTGTTTTTGGTCAACGCGCATATTTTGGAATTTGAATCTACTAAGGGCGGATTTGTGCAACATGTGGCCGGTCGCCCCAGAAAATTATTGTTAAAACGCAAAGAACTGAATTACCTAATCGGTGAAATTTCCAAAAAAGGCAAAACCGTTGTACCAATAGAAATTTATTTTAATGAACGAGGGCGAGCCAAGGTTAAAATTGGTCTGGCCGTCGGTAAAAATCATGCCGATAAGCGTGAAGATATCAAAAAACGCGATTGGAACCGAGATAAACAGCGCATTTTGGCCCATTATAATAATGGAAAGAAATAATAAGTGCTTATCTACCGGTGATAGTGTTGCACATCACGCGTCATATAATCAATCACGGCAGGAGATGGTGCGCCATACAAAATGAGAACCGGATGGCATCCGCCTTTTTTCTTTTTTAAATTGGCATTATGGGCACTGTCCTCACTGATATAATCAACCTTAAACGGATGCATTTTTTTATATACCCATTCGGCCAAACGTCCAACCGTACTTAACAACCCGCTTTTAACTCCATTAGAAACCAGCTGGGCCGGAATCGCCGTAATAATATCCCCCAATTCTTTTTGTTCATCATAAGCCACGTCCAACTTTTTGGCAATCGCATTTTGGTTTTTGATAATTTTGCGATATTCTAAGTTATTAAGAGTACTGCGAACTTTGTGTAAATGAAAAATTTTACTGTTTTTTTCGTTTTTGCTTAATGTTTTATCATCCGTTACGCGATCCATTTGATTTAAGACCGAATCAAAGGGTGTATAACCGTGGGAATTGGTCAAAGTCAAGCTATCCCCTGCCCCAGCATTATATAAATACACCAACAACCGCCGTAATCCCATACGAGCCGCACAATGCATCAGCGTATCTCCGGAACAGCTGCGAATTCTGGAATCAATCGGATGCGTCATTTGAGTATTCAATTTTTTATTGCCTTGCGTTAATGTGTCAACGGCACTCATTAAAAGAGAATCATTCAACAAAAAGGCCTTCGTCAATTTAGGATTATAAATCAAAGCCCGTAAAGCCAAAACCTTAGCTTCGTCAGATAATTCATGTACTTTTTGCATTAAAGGATGGGCCAAAATAGCCGGCGGAGATTTTAAGCTGATTAAATCACTTAAATAAACTTTAAAACGACGATTTTCCAAATAAGAACGTTTTTCCGCAGATAATCCTTTCTCTTTTTGGGCCGCCAGTAATTTTTCGCGTTTTTGTCGGTTCATTTGCCTTATCTCTCCTCTCTTTATAAAATATAGCGCATTGTTTTTGTTTTGTCAATATTTTTATTGTAAAATGACATAAATATGACATTTTAAAACCCCTCTTGCAATTTATTTTTGGGTGTGCTATAAAGGGCAAGATTTAATCAACAAAAGGAGAAAAAATGTTTGATTTAACAGGAAAAACGGCCTTGATTACAGGGGCTACCGGCGGTATCGGTCGCCAAATCGCCAAAAAAATGCATGCTCAAGGGGCTACTTTGGCACTGACCGATATGAATATGGATACATTAAAGGCTTTTCAAGCCGAACTGGGAGATAGAGTATTTGTATATTCAGCCAATTTAACGGATTCCGACAGTTTAAATAACTTAGTGAAACAAGTCGAAGCCGATATGGGTAAAATTGATATTTTGGTCAATAATGCCGGTATTACAAAAGATGGTTTGGCTATGCGTATGACAGATGATCAATGGCAAGCCGTATTGAATATTAACTTAACAGCCGGTTTCAAATTGGCCAGAGCCGTTATTCCGGGCATGATGAAACGCCGTTTCGGTCGTGTGATTGGTATGGCCTCTATCGTTGGTGTGATGGGAAATGCCGGTCAAGCGAACTATTCCGCTTCTAAAGCTGGTTTAATTGCTATGAGCAAATGTATGGCTCAAGAACTGGCCAGCCGTGGCATTACCTTTAACTGTGTGGCTCCGGGCTTTATTAAAACACCGATGACAGATGCGTTGACAGACGAAGTTCGTGCACAATTACTGAAAGAAGTGCCGATGGGTCGTTTGGGAACGGCAGAGGATATCGCCAATACAGTCGTATTCTTAGCCAGTGACGAAGCCGGTTATATCACGGGTCAAACCATTCACGTGAACGGTGGTATGGCCATGATCTAAGGGTTTAAAGCAAGGTTTTACCTTGTTTTAAAACTTTTTTATGGACGGTTTATTAGGAAAAACAAACAAAAAGATGTTAAAAAGCAACTTGAAAAATACTAAAAATGAACCGAAAATAAAAAAAGTACTGGACGAAGATGAAAAAGTGTGCTAAATCTGATTCGTTTTCGTCTTAATGACAATAATTTTAATAATTAAGAAAAGGATAAAAAAATGAGTAACATTGCTGAACGCGTTAAAAATATCGTTGTAGAACACTTGGGTGTTGACGAAGCTAAAGTCGTTGAAGGTGCTAGCTTTATCGACGATTTAGGTGCAGATAGCTTGGATACCGTTGAATTGGTTATGGCTTTTGAAGAAGAATTCGGTTGTTCCATTCCGGATGACGCTGCCGAAAAAATTCGCACAGTAAAAGACGCTGTTGACTTCATTGAAAAACAAGTCTAAGTTATAGCTGATTGTTATAAGAACGCCAATATTGTCTTTAAATTTTTAAAGCGTTGGCGTTCCTTTTTGTTAAGGAAAATTTTTACCGTGTTTCTCAGCCACGTTAAAAGTTTTTATAATCAAATTATTTTTTTAAGGATATATAATGAAAAGACGAGTTGTTATTACAGGTATGGGTGTTTTAAGCCCGATGGGACGTGGTTTAAAAACAAACTGGGAAGGTATTACTGCCGGTCGGTCCGCTATCACGAATATTGATCGTTTTAATACAGAAGGTTTTACCTCAAAAGTTGCCGGACAAATTCCGTTCGGGACTGAGGCCGGTCAATTTAATCCGGATTCCGTTATGGAACCAAAAGAACAACGCCACGTAGATCCGTTCATTTTGTATGGTATTTGTGCGGGTATTGATGCTATGGAAGATTCCGGTTTTGTGCCATCTTCCGATGAAGAACGTGAACGTTGCGGTGTATTGATGGGTTCCGGTATCGGTGGATTACAAGCCATTGAAAAAACATCTATCACAATTAAAGAACAAGGCCCACGCCGTGTATCTCCGTTTTTTATTCCGTCTGCTTTAATTAACTTAACCAGCGGTCATTTATCCATTAAATATGGTTTTATGGGACCGTGCCATGCCGTTGTAACGGCTTGCGCTACGGGTACGCATGCGATTGGTGATGCTGCCCGCATTATTGCCAATGGTGAAGCCGATGTGATGTTGGCTGGTGGTTCTGAAGCTCCGATTTGTGCAGATTCCGTTGCTGGTTTTGCTCAAGCTCGCGCTTTGTCAACCAGCTATAACGATACGCCTGCTGTTGCTTCTCGTCCATGGGATAAAGCACGTGACGGTTTCGTGATGGGCGAAGGTGCCGGTGCCGTTGTTTTAGAAGAATATGAACATGCTAAAGCTCGTGGTGCAAAAATTTATGCCGAAGTTGTCGGATATGCGATGACCGGTGACGCTTATCATATTACGGCTCCTGGCGGTAACGGTGGTTTCCGTGCGATGAGAAATGCTTTAGCCTATGCCGGTTTAAATCCGGAAGATGTCGATTACATTAATGCTCATGGTACTTCTACACCACTTGGCGATATGGTTGAATTCCGTGCCGTTAATTCCTTATTCGGAAACAACAAAAAGATGTCAATGTCTTCAACAAAATCTATGGTCGGTCACTTGCTGGGAGCTGCCGGCGCCGTAGAAGCAATCTACTCTGTGATGGCTATGGATACTGGTATCGTTCCGCCAACCATTAACTTGGAAAATCCGGAAGAAGGTACAGAAAGCATTGATTTGGTACCAAACAAAGCCAAAGAAAAACAAGTTAATATCGCTTTATCCAACTCGTTTGGATTTGGCGGTACAAATGGCAGTTTGGTTTTCAAAAAAATATAACTTTAGAAGACCCGCTTTCATCGGCGGGTCCTTTTTTTATCGGAGAAAAAATGGAATTATTAATGTTACCGATTTATTTAATCACACTGATTATATAAAAAAATATCCCTCAAATCACTCGAGAGGGATATTTTTTACTACACAAAATACGATGCTCTTTTTTTATAAAAAAGATAACCACAGATGGAACCACACCCATTAACGATGATGAATGCGAAAATGTTTCATCGCCTGAGATACAGCCTTAGCCTCTGCTTTGTCCATACGAACGGCTGCATTATTCAGCACATTTTTAACCACCTCATTAAACGTCACTAAATGTGTCAAAATATGTTTCATTTCTGTTTGTTCTTTAGCCAAATAAGCACGCTCATAAGATGATAAAACAGAATAGGTTGGTATAAAGGCCGGACTGTTAGCATTTTGAGCCACAATCATGGATGGTGTTTTTCCATTCTCATCTTGAATAAACGGATTTGGATTAAAGGCCAATAATGTTTCCACAAAAAGACAATCTTTACTTAACGCAGCAACATGTAGCACCGTTTGCCCTTTTTCATCTTGCGTATCAATATCAAAACCGGATTGTATTTTTTCATAAATCTCTTGAGGTGTGTTATGCGACCGAACAAAAGCCGTCATATCCTTTATTTGTGGTATTTTTTTATTCATTTTATCTCCTTTTTAAAAAAACAAGACGGCACAAGAGGTACCGCCCCGACTTTTTAAACCTATTTTTAACGTTCGCCCTTTTTACCGGCTAATTTATCGGCAATAGCTTCAAAGCCCTGTCTGGATGTTTTAAAGGACGCCAAATCTTTTGTTTCATCCGGCATAATGACAGCGTAAGCAAGTAACTCACGCATTTGATTTCCCAAATTTTTATTATAATAGCTGGCATATTTAGACATAACCGGCAAAAATTCCGAAACATTTTTGGGGGATAAATACGCCATAGGGGCCATTCCTTCATTATTTTCCATAAAAGGATTGGGATTATAGGACAAAATTTGGTCTAAAGCTTGTTTATGTTCTTCATTTTGGCCATCACTGTGACGTAAAAAATGATGCAATAAGGTATTGCCATTGGCATCTTTCGCATCAATATCTTGGAAAGTGGGAGCATCATGAAATAATTCTTGCGCTACCTTAGCATCCAAGGGGCCAGACTCAGGCATTGCATACATAAAATCATGTATCACATCGGCAATTTCGCCCTCATAGTTACTGTTTTGCAAAACATCTGCCAGACGAACAATTGTTTCGTTTTGCTTTGATGTCATTTGTATCATAATATCCTCCTTTTAATTTAAATTATTCGGCACGACCATTGGCGCCATGACGCATCTGAGCAATAATTTCTTTTGCTTTATAAGTAGAAATAAACAATGGCGAGGTACAGGCAACATCAATCATACCGACTAACTCGGCAAACATATCGGCTTGACATTCAACTTGGAAACGACGTTGTTTTTCCGCATACGATGCTTCATAGGCAGCTAAGAAAGCAGCTTGAGAAGTAGCTCCACGCCACACTGCCAACATCCGTGGTGTCATTGCATCATTATTTTCAATAAACGGATTAGGATTATGGCTTAAAATACTTGGCAATGCATAAGGAACATATTCTGTTTTGACCAACTTATGCAACAGTGTATCTCCTCGGTCATCTTGAGCATTAATATTTATATTTTCCGGTAAATTACGAAAAAAATTATTATCTTTTCTTTGAACAGCTTCAAACATTTTTTCTTCTGGTGTCATATCATTTCCTTTATTTTAAAAATTAATTATTGCGTCATCTTACCTCATCTCTATACATTTGTCAATTTTTATTTTCATTTTACAAAACAAAGGCCTCTTGCATTTTTTTAATTTTATGGCATGATACCCCCGAACAAAAGGATTAAAATGAGACACGGCGTACTATTTTACTTTTTAATTTTCTTTATCGGTGTATCGTTAATTGGGGGCAGCGTCTTTACAACCTACAGTCAGTTTGTCGGTGAAGGCCCCTTACCCGAACGTACCGAAGTGGTGGTTCCACGTGGCAGCTTAAAAAAAATTGCCGATTTTTTGCATAACGCAGGCATTATCAACAGCCCCTCTATTTTTGTGTTAGGGGTACGAGCCAGTGGCAATACTCACAAAATCAAATCCGGAGAGTACTCTATTCCCACACGTGCTAGTGCCAAAATGGTTATGGATATTTTGGTCAGTGGTCAAACCTATATCCGCCGTGTCGTCATACCGGAAGGACTAACATCCGCTCAAATTATCGATATTCTGGAAAACGCAAAAGGATTAGTCGGGGTCATTTCTCAAACGCCAAAGAATGGAACGCTCTTACCCGAAACATATCATTATTCGTACGGCGACACAAAAGAAGGAATGATTGTCCGTATGCAAAACGCCATGAAACGGGTTATTGACGAAGAATGGGAAAAACGAGCCGATAATTTACCGATTAAATCAAAACAAGAGGCGATTATTTTGGCCTCTATCGTGGAAAAAGAAACATCCAAAGAGTCTGAAAGACCCATGGTTGCCGGCGTTTTTATCAATCGATTGAATAAAAAAATGCGTCTGCAATCTGACCCAACCGTGATTTATGCCGTAACAGACGGAAGATTAGATTTAAATCGCAGTTTAAAAAGAAAAGATTTAAAAATTCAACACCCTTATAACACCTATGTTATACCGGCTTTGCCTGCGGGACCTATCGGCAATCCGGGGAAAGAGGCTATCAAAGCCGTTTTGAATCCCGCTCAAACGGATGCGCTTTATTTTGTTGCCACTGGACGGGGCGGACATGCCTTTGCAAAAACCTTAAAAGAACACAACCAAAATATTCAAAATTGGTTACGGGTTTTACGACAAAAACGAGGAAAATAACATTCATTTTTTAAAGAGAGCCTCGCTCTTTTTTTATTCATTTGTTACCGTATAGTTAACAAAATGTTTTTTTTGCTTGCAAAGTAAAACGCATTTCGTTAAAAGGTGTAAAATATGTTTTATTTTTTATAGAAAGGATATCTCATGGACGCTTATACGCACGCAAAAAACCGCAAAAAACCAACGGCTAAGGATTTGCAACACCTGATTGAATGGCATTTAAAATATTCGCTATGTAAACGTGTGTGTGAAGCTCACAAAGAACACTTATTTACGGCTTTGGCTTTGGCTGTGCGGGATTTGTGTGTCGATGGTATGTTTAAAACAGCCGCTCGTCATAGTGAAAAAAATCCAAAACGCATTTACTATTTGTCTTTGGAATATTTGCTGGGGCGTTTGTTGCCAAACAATATGTACAATTTCGAAATTATGGATTTGCTGGATGACGTCAAATTGGACAACCCGATACCGCTCAAAGATGTGTTGGATTGTGAGTATGATCCCGCCCTTGGTAACGGCGGTCTGGGACGGTTAGCAGCTTGTATTTTGGATTCCATTGCCACGCAAGGATTACCGGGGTACGGATATGGTATTAACTATCAATTTGGGTTGTTTAAGCAATATTTTGAAAACGGATGGCAAAAAGAACGCGCCGATGCTTGGTTAGACAGAAGTTCTCCATGGCAAATTGAACGCGCCGATCGGTCTCATCTGTTGCAATTGGGCGGACGAATTGAGTACGTTGAAAAAGACGGTATGCGGGAACCACGTTGGGTAGATACAAAACAACTCATCGGCATTCCGTTTGATATGCCGATTGTGGGATATGGTGGCAAAACGGTTAATTACTTACGGTTGTTTTCTGCCCGAGCAGTTAATACATTGGATATTGAAGTCTTCAACAAAGGCGGTTATGTTGAAGCCGTTCAAAAAAATATTACGGCCGAAACAATTTCCAAGGTGTTATATCCATCCGATGATGTAGAATCCGGCAAATATTTGAGATTAATTCAACAATACTTCTTCTGTTCTTGTGTGATTAACGATATTGTTCGTCGTTTTATGGAAACACATTTGGATATGAAACAATTGCCGGAAAAAGTCGCCATTCAGTTAAACGATACGCACCCGACTTTGGCTATTGTAGAACTGATGCGCGTGTTGTTAGATGTTTATCATTTGGATTGGCAAGACGCCTTTGATACGGTTCGTAAAACAATGGCTTACACAAACCATACGTTATTGCCGGAAGCTTTGGAAAAATGGCCGGTGCGCATGTTTGAACAATTCTTACCGCGTCATTTGTTGATTATTTATGAAATCAATGAATGGCTGATGAAACAAGTGCGTGATAAATACCCTGGCGACACCAACAAATTATATCATATGTCCATTATTGAAGAAGGACACGAAAAGAAAATTCGTATGGCTCATTTGGCTATTGTCGGCAGTTTTTCCGTCAATGGTGTAGCCGAATTGCATAGCGAATTGGTTAAACATAACTTAATGCCTGATTTTTATGATTTGTGGCCGGAAAAATTCAATAACAAAACAAATGGCGTAACACCTCGCAGATGGTTATTAGAGGCTAACCAAGGATTGGCAAAGCTGATTACATCTAAAATCGGTGACGGATGGATTACCGATTTAGCCGAGCTCAGTCGTTTGGAACCATTGGTATCCGATAAAAAATTCCTAAAAAAATTGGATGAAATTAAACATGAAAATAAAAAACGTCTGGCTAAGCTGATTGATGAAACGACCGGTGTTCAAGTGGATACAAACAGTATTTTTGATTGCCAAGTAAAACGTATTCATGAATACAAACGTCAATTTTTAAATATTTTACATGTTGTGCATCAATATTTGGATATCGTTGAAAACGGTGCTAAAATGATACATCCGAAAACATATATTTTCGGTGGTAAGGCTGCGCCCAGTTATGAAACAGCCAAATTAATTATTAAGTTTATTAATAACGTGGCCAATGTTGTCAATAACGACCCGCGCGTCAATGGGCAGTTAAAAATCGTCTTTATTCCGGATTATAAAGTGTCTTCTGCCGAAATTATTATTCCGGCATCCGATATTTCCGAACAAATTTCAACCGCCGGATTTGAAGCTTCCGGTACAGGCAATATGAAATTCACAATGAATGGAGCCTTGACGGTTGGTACTTTGGACGGCGCCAATATTGAAATTCGTGAAGAGGTTGGGGCCGAAAACTTCTATCTGTTCGGTTTGACGGCGGAAGAAGTAGAAGAACGCCACATGCGTAATTCTCATCAACCTTGGGATTATTATAATTCAGACCCCCGTATTAAACGTGTCATTGACAGTTTAACGGATGGGACTTTTACACCAAATGAAGATAAAAATCTGTTTGCCTCACTTGGTCAAAACATTATGTTTAAAGATTACTATATGTTGTTGGCAGATTTTGATTCTTATACAGCTGTTCAAGATAAAATTTCCCAAGATTATCTCAATCGCAATGAATGGTGTAAAAAGGCTTTACTGAATATCGCCCGTTCCGGTAAATTTTCTATTGACAGAACGGTGGCCGAATATGCCAAAGATATTTGGAACGTCCATTCTTCCGAGGATAAGTAATCGCTATGACATTTAAGGAACTGAGATTTTTCGGACGCCGTAAAGGCAAGGCGATTAATAATTCCAGACAAATGTTATTGGATAATATGTTGCCGAAATTAAAACCAACCTTACCACCCGAAGGAAAAACATTTGATTTTAATTCGCTGTTTGGTATTACCCCCAAAGAGGTATGGTTAGAAGTCGGTTTCGGTGGCGGAGAACATGTGGCAGAACTTTCCAAAATGTATCCGGACGTCGGAATTATCGGGGCCGAACCCTTTTTGAACGGAGTGGTATCATTGCTCGCTCATTTAAATGGGTCTCATACCGGCGAATCTACCCATACAAATTTAGAGGAAGGTCGTACCGATAACGTACGAATTTGGCCCGATGATGTGCGCCAAATGTTCCCCCATTTTAAAGAGGCTTCTTTTGAACGGGTGTTTGTGTTGTATCCAGATCCATGGCCAAAGGCCAGACATGCCGAACGGCGCTTTATTAATCAACCCAATTTACATCACTTACATCGTTTAATCAGTGATACGGGGCATTTATATGTGGCGACGGACGTGGCAGGTTATGCCGAATGGGCCATTGAACAAGTCGCCTTAAGTGATTTATTTGAGCAAGTCAATGCGGATATTCATCAAGCCCCGATTGATTGGATACCGACACGGTATGAAAAAAAGGGAATTGCTGCCGGCAGACAGCCTCACTATTTAGTTTTTCGCAAAAAAAAGAAAGAAATTGCAAAATAACGCTTGACGAATGTAAAAAAATGAATAAGAATATGAAAAAAAGGAGTGTACACCATGAATTATAAAACAACAAATTTAAAAGATGGAAAAGAAATTGCGATTTCCGGAGCTTTTACGTTCCGTGATCATGACACTTTTTTTGAAATCATTTCTTTAATCAAATCGGCTCAAGATAAAAAAATCGTATTTAATTTAACCGATTGTGACTTTATTGATTCGGCAGCTCTGGGCATGTTTGTGATTGCTCATGATGAGGCCTCCTCTAAAGCGGTTGATTTGGTAATCAAAGGTGTGCAAGGAAAAGTTAAAGATGTGATGTTCGCTGCCAGATTTGACAGTTTATACACATTCATTGATTAGAGTTTTAAAAGTAAAAAAAAGAGAACGCTCCGTTCTCTTTTTTTTACAACAAGTGTTAACTAATCATCCCCCAAAAAACGTTTGATTTTGGCAAAAAAGCCATCGTCATCTTTATTTTGTTCTAATCCGGAAAACTCTCGTAACAGGTCCTTTTGCCTATCGGATAAATTGGTCGGCGTTATCACACGCAAATCGACATATAAATCACCAAATCCAGAACCACGCAAAACCGGCATACCTTTACCCTTTAAACGAATACGTGTGCCTGTTTGCGTACCGGCTTTAATCTGAGCCATAGCCCCCTTCCCGTCAATGGTCGGCACTTTTAATTCTCCGCCCAAAGCCAAGGTCGCTATATCAACCGGCATTTCGCAATATAAATCATTCCCCTCACGCACAAAAACGTCATGGTCTTTAATAGCGATAAAAACATACATATCACCATTAGGCGTCCCTTGGAATCCGGCATTTCCTTCACCCGATAAGCGCATACGAATACCGGTATCAACACCTTTGGGGACATTTACTTCTAATGTGCGTTTCTTACGAACCCGTCCCGCACCTTTACAAGTACCACATGCATCTTTAACAGATTTTCCCGTTCCACGACACGCCGGACAATCCGTTTCAAAGACAAAAAAGCCTTGTCGTTGACGCATACGTCCCGTTCCGCCACAAGACGGACACGTTTGAACGGATTTACCCCCTTTACCGCTACAAGCGTCACATTTAACAAAATTATCAACCGTAATTGTTTTTTTCAGGCCTTGATAGGCTTCCTCTAAGGTCAATTCCAAATCATATCGGACATCTTCGCCCTTTTGCGATTGAGCCGCCCCCCGAGAAGAACGCGTAGCCCCCGAAAACATTTCTTCAAAAATAT
>JAZKXP010000050.1:0-21546 GCA_045611665.1 Alphaproteobacteria bacterium
GAAGTTGATAAATCAAAACCAAAATATTATTCTTTGGTGATGTTCCCGTATCCGTCCGGTGCCGGATTACACGTCGGACATGCCGAAAACTACACGATTTCAGATATTATGTCCCGTTATAAACGTATGCGTGGTTTTAACGTATTGCAACCAATGGGGTGGGATGCTTTCGGATTGCCGACAGAACGTTATGCCGAACGCACGGGATTGCATCCGGCCGAAGTAACATCACAAAATGCCGATGTATTTCGCACACAATTAAAGGCGATGGGGCTTTCCTATGATTGGGACAGAGAAATCAATACAACAGATCCCAGCTATTACAAATGGACCCAATACATTTTTAAAATTTTGTTTGATAAAGGATTGGCATACGAAGTTATCACTCCTGTAAATTGGTGTCCGAAACTCGGTACTGTTTTGGCTAATGAAGAGGTCAAGGATGGCAAATATGTGGAAACGGGTGATGAAGTTATCAAAAAACCCATGCGTCAATGGATGTTGAAAATCACCGCCTATGCCGAAAGATTATTACAAGATATTGATAAATTGGATTGGCCGGAAGGCATCAAAACCATGCAACGTGAATGGATTGGTAAATCCACCGGTGCCGATGTTACCTTTAAAGTGGCTGGAACCAATGCCGCATTTACGGTCTATACAACACGTCCGGATACGTTGTTTGGAGCAACATATTGTGTGTTGGCTCCGGAACACGCTTTGGTTAAAGAAATTACGACAGATGACAGACGCGCCGAGGTTGAAAAATACGTTGAGGAGGCCGGCAAAAAATCTGCTCAAGATCGTATGGCTGAGGCTAAAGAGAAAACAGGTGCTTTTACGGGGGCTTATGCCATTAACCCGTTAAACGGCACACAAATCCCGATTTACATTGCCGATTATGTACTTGGTGATTACGGATACGGTGCCATCATGGCTGTGCCGGCTCACGACCAACGGGACTATGATTTTGCGAAAAAATTCAATATCCCAATCATTCAAGTGATTGAAGGGGGAGATATTTCCAAAGAGGCACACGAAGGCGACGGCGCTTTAATCAACTCAGAATGGTTGAACGGATTACATGTTAAAGAATCCAAAGCCAAAATGATTGAGTGGTTAGAGGCTAACGGTGTCGGTAAAGGAACCGTCAACTATAAACTGCGTGACTGGTTGTTTGCGCGTCAACGTTACTGGGGCGAACCGTTCCCGATTATCCATTGTGAAGATGGCACAATTAAATCTTTACCGATGGAAGATTTACCGGTCTTGTTGCCTCCGATGGCAGATTTCAGACCGACGGCAGACGGTGAACCGCCCCTCGCCCGTCAAACTCAGTGGGTGGAAACAATTGATAAAGAAACGGGAAAATCGGCTAAACGTGAAACGAACACAATGCCTCAGTGGGCTGGTTCCAGCTGGTATTTCTTGCGCTATTGCGACCCACACAATGATACGGCTTTTGTCAGCAAAGAGGCCGACGAATACTGGATGCCGGTTGATTTATATGTCGGTGGTGTAGAACACGCCGTATTACACTTGCTGTATGCTCGTTTCTGGCAAAAGGTATTGTTTGATGCCGGTTTGGTCTCTACGGATGAACCGTTCCAACGCCTTGTCAACCAAGGGATGATTTTGGCATATTCTTACCGTGATGATAACGGTAAATACTACTATCCGAAAGATGTGGAACGCCGTGGTAATGATTGGTATGTTAAGGGAACTGAAACACGTGTGAATACGCAAGTTGAAAAAATGAGTAAATCCCGTTATAATGTTGTTAATCCGGATGATGTGGCCAAAGAATTTGGTGCCGATTCCATGCGTTTATACTTGATGTTTATGGGACCGATTGAGGCGGAAAAACCTTGGGCAGCTGATGGTATTAACGGCGTTAATCGTTTCTTAAAACGTACGTGGAATGTGTTTGAAACAGACGGTAAAATTGCCGATACTGGTGATGAAACCTTAACAAAACTGATGCATAAAACCATTAAGGGGATTACCGCCGATATGGAAGCTTTGTCCTACAATACGGCGATTGCCAAATTGATGGAATTTTTAAATGCCGTTTATAAATCTGACAAGCCGGTATCTAAGGCCGATATGGAATCATTTGTGTTGATGTTGGCTCCTCAAGCGCCCCACATCGCCGAAGAATTGTGGGAGCGTCTGGGTCATACTGACTCTTTGACTTATGCCCCATGGCCGACATATGATGAAGCCATGACCCAAGATAACGAAATGGAAATTGTTGTTCAGGTTTTGGGTAAAAAACGGGCTAATATTATGGTGGCCACAAATGCGACAAAAGAAGATGTTTTGGCGGCGGCTAAGGCGAATGAAAACGTTGCCAACCACTTAAACGGTAAGGAGATTGTCAAAGAAATCTATGTGCCGGGACGTTTGGTTAACTTTGTGGTGAAATAAATATAAATTTCTTGATTATTTAAAAGCCCTCGTCTGAGGGCTTTATTTTATACCGCAACGGGTGCTTTTATTGTCGGATGACATTGGTAATTTTCTAACGTAAAATCTTCATATACAAAATCATTAATATCTTTAACATTCGGATTGATTTTCATGGTTGGTGCCGGATAAGGTGTACGCATTAATTGTTCTTTGACTTGATTAAAGTGATTGTTATAAATATGAGCATCACCCAACGTATGAACAAATTCGCCATAACCCAAATCGCATACCTGAGCCATCATCATGGTCAACAGGGCGTATGAGGCAATATTAAACGGAACGCCCAAAAACATATCGCAACTGCGTTGGTAGAGGTGACAAGATAATTTACCGTTTGCCACATAAAATTGGCACATCATGTGACAAGGTGGCAATTTCATTTTATCCACTTGGGATGGATTCCATGCCGTTAAAATTAAACGTCTGTCATTTGGTTTGTTTTTAATGCGTTCAATTAAGTTGCCTAATTGGTCAATGCCGTCTCCGTTCCAGTTCCGCCATTGATATCCGTAGACCGGTCCTAAATCGCCGTTTTCATCGGCCCACTCGTCCCAAATAGTGACACCGTTGTCCTTTAAATATTTAATATTTGTTTCACCCTTAATGAACCACAATAATTCATGAATAATACTTTTTAAGTGAACTTTTTTTGTGGTGACAAGCGGAAAGCCTTTACTTAAATCAAAACGCATTTGACGAATAAAAACACTGCGAGTGCCGACACCGGTTCTGTCTGTTTTATCGGTACCATTTTGCAAAATGTCTTTCAGTACATCTAAGTATGGTTGTTCCATTGCTTGTTCCATCATGTTTCCTTTCTGATTATTGTTGGTGAATGGCGTTTAAAATGTGGTCTAAAATTTTGGGCATTTGAATGCCTTTTTTAACCCAGACTGTTGTAATAATGTCATCTTGTTTATGAGCCGGTCCTATGCGTTCATAATGAAGACGCATTGTATTGATGCAAGGGGTAATATCAACGGGAGTGCCCGTTAACCCCGAATCTAAATCCGGCAGATATTCCGAATCGATAATAATTTCCGGTAAAGAGGTGGCCGATTGCATAAATAGTTTATAAATACTGCCGCCGCCGACAATAAACATGTCGTCTTCTGATTGATTAAAATCGTGATAATCCGTATGTACGAAATGATGTAGCGAATCGGATACTTGATAATTTTTATCAAACGTCAGAATATGTATAAAGCGATTCGGTAATGTTCGATTCGGAAAACTTTCATACGTGGTTTGTCCGGCAATTAAGTGGTGACCGGTTGTGATGCGTTTAAAGCGTTTAAAATCCGATGAAACATGCCAAGGAATATTTGGGCCGATGCCGATAATGTTATCGTTTGTATGTCTGCACCAAACAGCGATTTTTGTCATGATAAAGTATCCTTTCTTTTCGTAAAGTATAAAATAAGAAAGGCATTTTTGTCAATTGGGAAAAATAATCAAATATTAACAAAGGGTAAAAAATATTGAAAAATAGATAAAAAATACATTTTTTTTAAAAAAGTATGTTGACAAGGTGTCTTTTTGTCTATAAAAGGAAAACGATAAGGATAAGATTATGAAATTTTTAGATGAAGCGAAAATTTATTTGAAAGCAGGAAATGGCGGTGACGGAGCGTGTTCTTTCCGCCGCGAAAAATTTATTGAATTCGGCGGACCCAACGGCGGTAATGGTGGTAAAGGTGCCGATATTATTTTTGAAGCCGTCGCCAATTTGAATACATTGATTGATTTTCGTTATCAACAGCATTTTAAAGCACCTCGCGGTGAAAATGGCGGTAGTCGTTCTTGTACCGGTGCCGGTGGTGAAGATATGATTATTAAGGTGCCTGTCGGGACGCAGATTGTGGCAGATGATGGGGTCAGCGTTTTGGCTGATTTAACAGAGGCCGGACAAACTTTTATTGCGGCTCGAGGGGGCATGGGCGGTCGTGGAAATGAATCGTATAAAAGCTCTACGAACCAAGCACCGCGCCAGGCTGATAAGGGAGAGCCCGGTGAAGAATTATGGGTATGGCTCAGATTAAAAATTATTGCCGATGTCGGGTTGTTAGGGCTTCCGAATGCCGGTAAATCGACGTTCTTATCTGTTGTTTCTCGTGCCAGACCAAAAATTGCCGATTATCCGTTTACAACATTGTATCCGCATTTGGGTGTGGCCAAAGTGGATGAAAAAGAGGTTTTAATTGCCGATATTCCGGGATTGATTGAAGGGGCATCGGATGGAGCCGGCTTAGGAACACGGTTTTTAAAACATGTGGAACGTTGTAATGTTTTGATTCATTTAATTGACGGGACGGTCGAAGATGTAGTCGTACCGTATAAAACAATTCGTAAAGAGTTGAAAAAGTACAGTCCAGCTTTGGCAAGTAAGCCGGAAGTTATCGGATTGAATAAAATTGATGCGTTGTCAGAAGAAGAGGTGACTCAGAAAATGGCGGCGCTCAAAAAAGCATCCAAGAAAGGCATTTTTGCCGTTTCGGGTATATCTAAACAAGGGTTGACTGAGATGCTGCGGGCAGCCTATCAGTATATAAAAAAGGAGAATATAGATGGTTTGTAAACTCATTAAAAAAGTAGCTGCGAAAGTGACTGCAAAAAAAACAACTTGTACTAAAAAGACTTGTGCCGTTAAAGAAGAACCGGTAAAAGTATGTGCCAAAAAGGCTTGCTGTAAAAAAACAGTAGAAGCAAAACAGGCCGCCAAAAAAGCTCCGGCTAAAAAAGCGCCGGCAGTAAAAACAGTCGCCAAACCGGCTGCTAAAAAAGCTCCGGCAAAACCGGCTGCAACAAAAACACCGGCTGCAAAAACAGTTGCAAAACCGGCTGCAACAAAAACACCAGTCAAAAAAGCTCCAGCTAAAAAGGTTGCAACCAAACCGGTTGCTGAAAAAGCTCCGGCAAAACCGGCTGCAACAAAAACACCGGCAACAAAAGCAGCGGCTAAAAAAGCTCCGGCTAAAAAGACTGTCACGAAAACACCAGTCAAAAAAACTCCGGCAAAACCGGCTGCAACAAAAACAGCGGCTAAAAAAGCTCCGGCTAAAAAGACTGTCACGAAAACACCAGCCAAAAAAACTCCGGCTAAAAAAAAATAGTTGATTTTATCTTTGACTGTTTAGATAACGGCAAAGCCTTAGATCTCATCAAAATTAATTTGAAAGGTCGCACAGGTTTTGCCGATTATCTTATTATTGCAACCGGAACATCTACCCGTCATGTGATGGCATTGGCCGACAATTTGGCAAAAGATTTAAAGCGGTCAGAGTATCTTGTGCAAGTCGAGGGAAAAAACTCTGATGGTAATTGGGTTGTTGTGGATACCGGTGATGTTATTGTGCATCTTTTTACGGAAGAAGCCCGTGAATATTATGCTTTGGAAAACATGTGGGGTTATTGATATCCTTTTTGATTGGTCATTCCTCTTAAATATTTTCTACCTCCATACGTATTGTTTTCTTTTTCACGTAAGATCATTTTAATTTCTTCTGTGGGAATGAGATAACTATGAGGATTTGCAGAATCATCAGACCAATTATATTGGGGTGTCAACACAAGAGGATTTTTATCAAGAATATATTTATTTAAATGTGATTCATCATGCCATACAGCGATAATATTATTTTTCTCATCAATTTGAATGTTTTGTGCACATTCTTTTGATAAATCCATAAAAGCACTTACTCTACCACCGTTAAACGATCCTTGTACATAGTATTTTTCTTTGCCATAGGGAACATATGCTGTTGATTTTTCATTTCGTTCATAGGTTGCTAATTCTATTTGTTGCCAAAATGCCGGATGATGAACAACTGTAAGACCTTGTTTCTTTGATGGAAAAATTTCTTCGTTTATGGGGTGTAAAAATAAGGCATTGGCATTAAAAAAATAAACATAATCATATTTTTTTAATTGGTCTTCAATTTCCAAAAACATCTCATACCGTTTTAATGTTACATCCGGAAAATCCTTATATTTTGCCTTAAGACGGGTTGCATTTTCGGGAAGGGGTATTTTTTCATCATCCGTAAAGACAAAATAATGTTTATTGTGATGAGGAAGAAAGTTTTTCTCGGCACTGTTATAAAAATCTTCCCAAAAAACAGTATATCTGTTTGTCATAATATACAAAACGGCAATATCTTTTGTGAACAAGGGAGCGCGATAACATAACACGCCACAAACAAAAGAAATGATAAATGTAAATACGTACGAAATACCGTTTTTATATCGTGTAAAGCATCGCCGTTTCATCGCAACATTCTACCTTGGGACATTTTAAACAATCACCGAAAACCTTGTAGGGTAGTGTTTCCTTTTTTACCTTTTTAAACCCACAGTTTTTGAAAAAGTCCACTTGATAGGTTAATGTAAAAACTTGAGGCAAACCAATCATACGTGCCTTATCCAAACAGGCATTTACTAAAATTTTTCCGATACCACGACGTTTATAATTATCCGATACGGCTAAAGAGGCTACCTCTCCGATATCTTTCCACAAAACGGATAATCTGGAACAACCGACTACTTTCCCATCTGTTTCAAAGACCACAAAATTAAAAATATTATGATAAATATCAACGGGCGATTTCATCAACATTAATCCCTTTTTCGCATGCCCATTAATCAATTTTAAAATGGACGGAACATCTTCCAGTGTTGCTGTTCTGATATGGCCGGAAAGGGAGGTATCGGGCATAATTTTCTCCTATTTAAACTTATTGGAACGCGGGAAGCCGACCGGTGGAATTTTACCGACCGTTGCGCGTCTGGCAAGCCACGGCGTAATATCTCGTTCAATACGTGTGCCGTTGCCAGATGGGAAAGCAAGACCTTCTTCCACGTTAAAGAATTTAACGTCAGACAACATTGCACCGGCATATTTTTGTAAAATAACACCACTGCCTCTGGCCATTGTTGGAATTTCTTCAGCCTTAAAGACAACCATCTTACGATTTGTGCCAATGACGGCTACATGATTACCAACAACTGGTGTACACAAAATAGCCTTATCATCAGATACATTCATAATGATTTTACCGGCACGCGTTTGGGCAATAACATCTTTGGCAGCCACAATAAATCCTTTACCCTTTGAGGAGGCAACAAATAAATTATCATCTGGTTTATACACAAACATAGCGATAATATCGGCATCTTGCGGTAAGTCAATGGATAAACGAATGGGTTCGCCAAAGCCTCGACCGCCACTGATTTTATCACCAAGAAGCGTATAGAAACGCCCATTTGTGGCAAAGAACAAGATGTTATCCGTTGTGTAGGTTGTCAGCGATAATTTCATCTTATCGCCTTCTTTAAATTTCAAATCGGATACATCGGTATGCCCTTTTAACGCACGAATCCAGCCGAGTGTTGATAACACAACCGTAATGGGTTCTTTTTCCACCATTGCTTCAATCGGCACATCAATATCAATTGGAGCATCGGCTACAAGTGTACGTCTGGCACCAAGTTCCGTTTTTTGTCCGAATTGTTTTTTAATCAGCGAAATTTCTTCGGATAATTTTTTGAATCGTAATCCTTCATCACCCAACATTGTTTCAAGGCCGGCTTTTTCCAAAGCCAAATCTTCAAATTCACGGCGCAATTGTTCTTCTTCCAATTTACGCAAAGACCGTAAACGCATATTTAAAATGGCTTCGGCTTGCACTTCGCTGAGACTGAATTCCTCAATCATAATGGGTTTGGGTTCATCTTCGTTGCGAATGATTTCAATAATGCGGTCTAAATTCAAATAGGCCAAGATGAAACCTTGCAACAATTCCATACGATGACGGATTTTATCTAACCGATAATTGGAACGGCGAATTAGCACAATTTCACGGTGTTTTAAAAAGGCTTGTAAGACCTCTTTTAAACTCATGACTCTGGGGGTATGATCGGCATCCAAAACGTTCATGTTTAAGTTGAAATTAACTTGTAAATCCGTAAATTTAAACAGATGTTCCATTAGTTGTTCCGGTTGAACCGAACGGGATTTCGGTTCCAACACAATCCGCACATTTTCGGCCGATTCATCACGTATATCGGCCAATAGCGGTAATTTTTTCTCAGCCAATAATTTGGCGATTTTCATAATCAAATCGGATTTTTGAACTTGATACGGAATTTCGGTAATGACGATTTGATAACGGCCTTGGGATAATTCTTCTTTTTCCCATTTGGCACGCACCTTCATGGCCCCACGACCGGTGGTGTATGTTTTAATTAAGCTTTCTTTGCTTTCCACCAACAACCCGCCGGTTGGAAAATCGGGTCCCAACACAAAATCCATCAGTTTGGCAACGTCAGCTTCCGGATGTTTAATCAAATGGATGAGGGCATCACATACTTCCCCAACGTTGTGAGGCGGAATATTGGTTGCCATACCAACGGCAATACCACTAGAACCGTTCGCTAATAAATTCGGAAATCCGGCCGGCATAACGGCAGGTTCGTCTTCCGTACCGTCATACGTTTTATCAAAATCAACGGCATTATCATCTAACCCGTCCATAATCGCCATGGCAACCGAGGTTAATCTGGCCTCAGTATAACGCATAGCGGCGGCACGGTCCCCATCAATATTACCAAAGTTTCCTTGCCCGTCCACAAGAGGATAACGCACGGCAAAATCTTGAGCCAAACGTACCATAGCATCATAAACGGCGGTATCTCCGTGAGGGTGATATTTACCAATCACATCCCCAACCACACGAGCACATTTTTTAAAGCCCGTAGCAGGGTCCAATTTTAATCCACGCATGGCAAACAATAACCGTCTGTGTACCGGTTTTAAGCCATCCCGAACGTCCGGCAAAGACCGTGCCACAATCGTACTCATGGCATAGGCCAAATACCGTTCAGACAGAGCGTCAGCTAACTTTGTTTCTTTAATTTGTTCTAAATCTGTTTGTGTCATGGGTGTGATTTTAGCTCAAAAAATTTATAAATTCAAGCAAAAAATGCGATTTTATGTGATGAATTTATCCGGTGTAAAACTATGCTTTAAACGGTATTGCACGCCCTTAAAAGAACGCTTATGTGAAAAATGTGTTTAACATAACTAAAAAAAGGGGGGGAAACAATGAAAAAATTATGTTTGACAGTTGCCATGGCGGCTTTATTTGTGGCCTTTGGAGCCAATGCCGAAACCGCAAAAGGGCGTGTTGTATCACAAGAAGGGAATATGATTACCGTTCAAACGGATACAGGGCAACAAGCGACAATGATTTTGACGGATGATACAACGTATCGCAAGAAAAAAATGATGAAACATGCTAAGAAAAAACACGGCAAAATGTATAAAAAAGGGGACTCTTACTATAAACCAATGGTAGAGGAAGATGATTGGATTGAACTTGTTTATACGCCGGCAAAATCTTCTGATACATCGGCGGTCGTAGAAGATGTCGTCGTGTATGATGATTAAGTAACAAGTGGGGGCTTGCTGAAAAAAGTAAGCCCTATTTTTTTAGGAGGAAATAATGAAAAAATGGGTATTAGGGGCAGGGTGCCTCATGATGCTGACGGCGTGTCATTCGGTACAAAATTATGATGATTATTTGGACAGTTGGGTCGGTCGTAGCGAGGCCGATTTGGTTGCTACTTGGGGCGCTCCGGCACAAATGCAAAATTTGGGGGCAGGGCGTCAGCTGTTTACCTATATGAAACAAAAAACGGTCATGGAACCGGGGATGAATCCGCAAAATGTAGATTTTGGTAATTATTCATTATACAGCTCTGAAAATGATGCCATGCAATCCGAAACACTGTATTATTGCGAAACCACATTTACGACCGAAAACGATATTATTGTGGATTATTCTTGGTCCGGAGATGCGTGTGTGAGGTAAGAGGAATATGGAATTAAAACAATCGCCGATGCCTACAAGCATCGGCGAAAGAATAAGGTCCGTTTTAAAAGCCGGATAAACAAACCCTACTGACACACAGCGAGGCAATAGGTACTGTAGGAATTATCGTTGCGATTTGTGGGATAGGCGTATTTATGCTCCATATTTACTCCGTACGCCTCGCAAGAACTGTAATCATCAGATGTCCATACATGGTAGCTTAATTTACTTCGCAAAGTGTTACCCAAGGCTGTAAATTCATAGCGGTTATAATCATTATTCCCATTCCAGCCGTTAAGAATCTCAGAGACGCCAACCAACTCCATAGACTTACCTAAAACTTTGCCCAAAGCCTTACAACCGGCATCCGCATCCCACCAACTCATTTTGGTATTGGATACCCAATATTCTTTCCCATCTGCTGTAAGTGGTTTAAAGTCCGCTTTTACGCACGTACCGCTTTTTCCACTTGGAAAAGCTTCCTCACAACTACTATTCGGACTGGCACAATATTCACCCAGACCGGTACAGGGAGTATTAGCATCGCATCCTTTCGGTAGACATTCGCCCCAATGGCACATACCGTCATTTGTCGTGTTGATTGTGCAATCCATTCCATTAGAAGGAGCGCAAACCTGAGAACCATCAGAGGCACTACCACAATATCCGCAGGGCTCACAATCACTATTTTGTGTACAGGCGCTATCCGTTGGCCATTTACTGATTTCAATAATTTCACTGACGCATTCGCCCCAACGGCAAACCTCTCCGCTTGGACATTCTGGGTCACACGTTAGTATTTTCTCTATCGGTTCAAAGTAAAACTCCATCGTGTTTTCGTCGGACGATTCGCAAGGGTCATTGTCAGTGGTATCACCACGTTCCGCATTACCGACATACACCGTCGCTTGTGTCTTTAATGCATCGCCCACCATTTGACATACTCTGGAGGGTACGCCGTCTACAACAATACCCCATGTTTTATTGGTTTCATCTTGGATTTCTATCATATCATACACCGTCCCTTTTTTCCCCCATTCGGGTTCTAAGTTGGGTTTTCGGCCTTGGGATAACTGCGTCATAACATCTACCGCTCTCAGCATCACATCATTAATCGTTTGATTCGCACGATACTTATCCATTCCGTAGCTGTATCCTGCGATAGCGCCAACGGATAATACACCGATAATCGCCAATGTTCCCAGCATTTCTACCATAGAACGGCCGGATTGTAAATTTTTTGTAGTTATATGATGTTTTAAGATCATGTTTTCTCCTTTCTTAATATAAAAAAACACCTAAGGGGTATTTCCCCTTAAGTGTATCAATCTGATGTCCCGCAAATTTGGCTCAGCAGAAACTAATTGTGTGTGTGTGTGTGTGTGTGTGTGTGTGTGTGTGTGTGTGTGTGTGTGTGTGTGTGTACAATTTCAATGACTTATTTGAAATCGACAAATTGTGGACAAATATAAAACACGTTTTTTCAACACTCATGCCTTTTGTGTTACATTGTTTTAAACAAAAACGCAAGGATTATTTTAAACAATACCGCTGTAACAGCGGTATTGTTTTATTTCTTAACACACAAAATATGATATTTTCCATCTATCACATCCACGCCATGCGTATCGTGGGAAAATCCGGGAAACTGTGCGTCAAATGTTTCCAAAGCACGCAAGTACCTTAAATACGGACTGTCTTTTTTCCCCATATTTTCCCCCGGCATTAACATCGGTATCCCCGGAGGATACGGCACGACTCCCGTTGCCACCGTCCGGCCCGCCATTTTATCCAATGTCAGCAATTCAACCTCATTTAAGACCAATTTTTCATACGCTTCCACCGGTGTCATATCCGGGTGAGGCAATGTGGAAAAAGCATCTGCCATCGCTTTGGTTGTTTGCAATTTTTTCATCGATTGGAACATCTGGTCACACAAATCCTTTAATCCCATACCTCGATAACGATCCGCCCAAGTTTGTCTCAGATTCGGTATAGTGGTGTAAAGGGGGGCATTATTATCGTAATCTTGTTTAAATTCAAACAAGGCATTCAGTAGTGTGCCCCATTTCCCTCGTGTCACACCGATGGAAAATAAAAATAACGCCGTAAAGTCCGTTGTTTTTTCCACAACGATTCCTTTTGCATCCAAATAAGCCGTCAAAACAGCTGCCGGAATACCGGTATCCGATAAAACCCCATCTGCCGATATCCCCGGTGTTGTGACAGACACCTTAATCGGATCAAGCATGCAGTAATCTTCCTCTAAATCCCCGAACCCATGCCATTTATCATTCGGTTTTAACACCCAACATTCCGGCATGGTCGCCAGCATATCCGGATCGGCCGAAAAAAACGGAATTTGACGGCCGGAATTTTTATCCGTCACCGTATCGGGTTGCCATACATTAAAAAACCAATCGTGTTTTGACGCAAACTCTCGGTTTAATCTGGCAACAGTTTGACGGAAAGAAACGGCTTCTTTAATTGACTCATCTGTTAAGGTTTTACCGGATTTATTCATCATTTCAACCGTCACGTCATTAGAGGCAATAATCGGATAAAACGGCGATGTAGATGCATGCATCATGAACGCTTCGTTAAAGCGCAAATGACTAATCGGAGACCGCCCCTCTCGCATATGTATCATTGAGGCTTGGGAAAAAGCCGCCAATAATTTATGCGTGGATTGTGTCGCAAAAATAGTAGGGCCCGATTTATCATATTCTTTGGGATTCCCAAACATCGCATAACGATCTCGATACATTGGGTTAAATCGTGCATATCCGTACCACGCTTCATCAAAATGCAAATGAGGCACAATATTACCCAATAACTCCGTCACACGACGCACGTTATAACAAAGCCCGTCATAAGTTGAATTCGTAATCGTCGCATGGACGGGAGTGGCGACAATCCCTGTGTGGATAAGCGGATTATTTTTAAGGGCCGTTTGAATGGCTGTTTCACTTAAACGTTCGGCCGGAATAGGGCCGATAATCCCATAACCGTTTCTGGTAGGTACTAAATAAGTTGGCACGGCACCACTCATCGTCATTGCATGTTCGACGGATTTATGACAATTTCTGTCGCACAAAGCCACTTGATTGCGGGTTAAAGACGCCATTAAAACAATTCTGTTTGATGTTGACGTGCCGTTTGTCACATGGTAACTGCGATCTGCTCCGAACACATGCGCCATATATTTTTCACTGTCGCCAATCGGACCGGAATGGTCCAACAATGAGCCGAGTTCCCCCACGGAAATAGATAAATCCGATCGAAAAACCGGCTCACCAAAATAATTAAAAAACGCACGACCCGAAGCTGATTTCAAAAAAGCCGTTCCGCCTGTATGCCCCGGTGTATGCCACGAATACTCATGAACTTTAGCAAAATCCATTAAAGCTTTGAACATCGGCGGTAATAAAGTCGACCGATAGTTTTGTGTTGCCTTTAAAATCCGGCCGGCAATAAAATCGGGTGTATCTTCCAATATCCAAATAAAATCACTGACTTTACTCAAAATATCGGTCGGAATATCGGACGCATGCGTCCGATTTGTCATTAAAAAAACGGGAATATCGGCATTATGAGCTCTCAAATGCGTCAGCAATGATAAAATATCATCTTTATATCCCGTTTCGGAATCATCATAATCCAACAAAATACATTGAATTGTCGGATCGGATACAATTAAAGAGTGCGCATCTTCGGCATAATCCGATACCACAATGTCGGCATTTTGGGCTTGTAATAAATCAGCCAAGTGGTCAACTGCACGACAAACCGCCGAATTTTCTCTGTCACAATCATAAAACAATAATATTTTGATACCAAAAGCATTACTTGAATGAGACATAATTTTCCTCCTCTATTCATTATTAATAATTTCACTGGCCGGAGAAGAAATGCCTTGAATATGTTCGCGCGGATGAATAATTTGATGGCGTTTTCCGACCGATACCCAAAACATACCGACCAAGGCTCCAATCGTCATAATTAAAGTCAAATGACGCACCCAAGCCGGTACAAATCCCCCCGGTTTAATATTTTTTTGTTCAATATCCAATTTGCGGTTTAAAGACAGTTCATAGAAAATAATCGTAGAAATCGCAAACATCAAAGCCCATCTGGTCTGTTCATCATCCGATCCCACCATCGCTATCATGCTGTAAACAGCGGCAATTAACCCGACAAAAGTGTAAAAAATACCCTGCCCGCGCGTCATTTTATCACGTCCTAAAACCTTAACGGCTACCGATGAATAAATATACGGTAACAATGTCATAATCACGGCAATTGAGGCGATTTTTCCAAATTGTTCCGAAGCCGTCGGAGACATCGTTGCCAATACTTGCAGTGTCATAATACCGGCTACAATTGCCAAGCCCGCTACCGGCACATCTTTGGCATTCGTTCTGGCGAACACATTGCCGAACAATCCATCATTCGCTGCCGCTTGAGCCGTTTGTCCGGTCAGCAACGTCCAACCGGCCAGCGACCCCAAACAACCGATTGCAGCACAAAGGGCGACAATCTGTCCGGCTGTATCTCCTAAAGCAATGCTGACTGCTTGCGAAAATGGAGCGTTAGAAACAATCAACTCCTTGTTCGGAATAATCCCCATAACGGCGGATGAACTCAAAATATAACAAACGGCAGCAATAATAACCCCGGCCACCGTAGCGATGGGCACATTACGGGACGGATTTTTAACAACGGCTTGTGATACCGACGCACTTTCCACACCAATAAAAGCCCATAATGTAAAATTAAGCGTCATACCAATAGCGGTTAAATCATTTTTACCCGATACATTCCAACCGCTCATATAGGTGTCCGAATTAAACCAAAACCATCCGAAAATAGCCATACCGACAATCGGGAACAAGGCAAATGAAGTCGTAATACTTTGCAATCTGCCCACCGTTTTGGGGCCCAAAATATTGGCATACGTAAAAAACCAAATTATCCCGATTTGAGCCAACGCCGCGACCAAAGGATCCTTTAACGTTGGGAAAAACATTGTCAAGTATCCGATACCGGCTACAGCCAGCCCCACGTTTCCAATCACATTGGCCAGCCAATACACCAAATTGGTTTGATACCCCATATAATCTCCAAACGCACTGCGGGCATAACCATACGGACCGCCGGCGGTTGTTTGAATTTGAGCCAATTTTGAAAACACCAGAGCCAATGCCACCGCTCCGACTAACGTCACAATCCACCCAAAGATGGCGATTGACCCAATACCGGCTAAATTGGCCGGCAACATAAAGACACCCGACCCCATCATATTACCGGCAACCAATAAAGTCGCCGGTATCAAACCGATTTTGTTTTTTTCGTCTAACATAAAAAAATCCCCCTTTTATACAGATACACTAAAAGTAAGGGGAAATTTCAGCCATTTCAAATCGTCATAAGTCGGTAAAATTATTCTTTCGGACAACACATGTGCCGATGTTCCAAATCCAATAAATGTTTTTTGTAATCTAATCCGCCGGCGTATCCGGATATTTTACCGTTTGAAGCAATAACACGATGACACGGTACACAAACGGCTATCGGATTTTTATGAAGCGCCTGCCCTACGGCTCGAACGGCTTTGGGTCTATCTATCCGTTCGGCAATCTTTTTATAAGTAACAGTTTGACCATACGGTACGGTAAATAATGCTTGCCATACCCGCTGTTGAAAATCAGAGCCTGTTTCAAACTCAAACGGCAAGTCAAACGCATACCGTCGACCGGCAAAATACTCGGCCAACTCTTGTCCCGCCATTTTCAATAACGGTGTTTGTTTGTATTCGGCCTTTGCAATAATTTGACGCCCAAAAGAAATACCCGTAATGGCTCGGCCGTTTTCTACAACGGTCATATCGCCGGTCGGGGTTGGATAATGATAATAAAAATGTGTCATATACGTATGATAAGGGGCAAGGGATTTAAAGTCAACCTTGCCCGCTTAGATTAAATACGGCGTATGTAACGAATAAGTTCGGATACACCATAGAAAATAAAATACGCACCAATTAAGAACGTAATGGCTTCCATAGAAATAACCGGCCATATCACAATAAAAAAGGCAAACACAATACTGATGAGTCCGGAAATTAAAAACCATATCCATGCGCTCATTTTATCATCTTTCATTCGCCATGCTTCGGCAAATTGTATGACTCCGCCGGATAAAACCCACAGCGCAATAATTAAAGGCAATCCCGCCGTTGTCAAACCGATATTAATCAACAATAAAATACCAATAATAATATCCAATATCCCTAAGGATAAAAATAAATAATTTTTGGATTCTTGAAAAATCATCAAATATCCAAAACCGATTAAAACAAAGGCAAATCCAATATATAACGCTAATCCGACCAATGCCGTTATCGGATTTAATAAAACATAAACGCCCAGAGCAATTGTCAATAAGCTGATAATTAACAGCCATGCATTTCCACCGGGTGTTTCATCAAATAATTCTGAAGCTTCTTTCATACTATCCCCCTTTTGCTAAAGATTCTTCCCTTTTACGATAGGGGGACAGACGACCATTTTCAAGAGCCGGACTACTCATCTTTTTATAAAATTATCGTTTAATGGTCTGCACCGTACAATCCACATTGCGAATCAAACCGGTTACATAGTTGTGTTCTACTTGACATTTTTCCACAACGACTTCGTCTTTTCCTATGGATAAACTTGTAACAAACGGACCGGCTTGAGAACACGCCCCCAAAGCACCACATACCAAAACAAGACATACGATTTTTTTCATCAGTCAAACTCCTTAAAATAAAAAAAGACGCTTGATGAGAGCGACTGGAAGTTGAAAGCTATACTTTAGGTAATAGTGCAGTATATTCACCGCAACGGTTTATTTTACTGCCTTCCAGTCCCATAAGACCAGTTGGCATATAAACGCTCTGGGTGCCAGAGCGCCTAAAGTAGAGGCTTTCAAACCTCACGGGGGGAATCACCCACACCGCACAGGTATTATAGCATATTTTTAAATCGTTTGTCTATATAAAAAATAAAGGCCGCCGAAGCGACCTTTGTATTCAACTCAAATACTTACCATCCGTACCGACTGGCATACTTAGTGCAAAACGGATCACACGTTGTTTTTTGAGCGTTGGATATTTCTTTAGAGTTAGACGTATAGCAAGAAGCTGATGATCCGGAAATCAATCCATTACATAAAGAATTAGAACTTGCCTTTGTCCATTCTAAATAGTAATAACTTCCTTTATATGTTGCATATCCATATTCACAAAAAGTTTCAAAATATGTTTTTCCTGTGCTGAGCGGATATGTATATGTTTCATTTGCACCATTTGTTTTTAAGGTATTACTGGATACCAATGTATATGATTTGGTTCCATTTGCAGAAACGGTATGTTGTAAGTACAGAACCAAATTCAATTTACTTGTTGTTGTCATATTTCTACAGTTTTGAAATGTGCCACTGCTTGTTGAATTTCTGGTTTGACAATATGTAGCACACGGTGAATACAAATCAGGTGTACACACACCATTTTTATTTGTTTCTCCACTATTACAGGCACACGTGCTGGTATTTGCATAGGTTGGCGTACCGGATGGACAAACACAAGATGATCCGTTCCATACCTTAGGAGAGGTACAACATCGATAACATGCCGTCCCGTAAGCGGTTGTCGATACCTTGGTCGCCGTATATCCCGAAGCACACGATTTTTGTCCGGTTGAACACGTATCTTTTGTACAAACACCCGTTTTACATAAACCGGTTGAACAAGTCGTACCATCGGTTTTATTGACACATGTTTTGGTAGACGCATTATAGGTTTTACATTCATTCGTACAAATACATGTATTTCCACTGAGTGTAGAACCATCCGGACAGCTGCAGGTATAGCATAATTGACCATATGCTGACGGACCGATGACGGTTTCAATCAAATCTGATGCACAACGTGTTTCACTTCCTGTTTCACAAGTACATTGATTATCCGTACAAACAAATCCCGTTCCACAGTCCGAATTGTCTAAACATTCAACACATCGTTCGTTAATTTCATCCCATACTTGTTTATCATCCGGACACGCTTCACATGTTTTTGTGATATCATTCCATATCGGTTTATCATCCGGACAACTGACACATACCGCCCCATCCCATATTGTTCCATCCGGACAAGCCTCACACTCTTTTGTTTCTTTGTTATAAACCGGCTTGGTTAAATCAATCTCAGCGCAGGATTTACATACTCCTTCTTCCTCTATCCATATCGGTTTATCATCCGGACAACAAGAACAGATTGTATCGGCAAAATCCGAATTCGGACAGTCTTGTTTCACACAAGAACACGTATGATTTTCACAGACATAATTACCGCTGTTACAATCTTCTTCCGTCACACATTCAACACACAATCCGTTAAGAGGAATATCCCCGTTTAAACACACACATTGACCATCTACTTCCATTTGAGTTTCGGCATCACACTCACATGTTTCCGGATTCGCTCCTTTGGGCATTGTATTCACATCACACGCCGGTTGAACAGGGGCAGTTCGACTATATTCCCATTCATCATCTAAGAAAAACACCATTGTACAGCCATCTTGACATTTATCCGAGGCTGTTCCTAAAGCAACACCATCTTCTTGTCGAATTTCAATTGACATCATTTTAGCCAGATTATCAAAGGTCATTTGACAAACCTCTTCTTTGACCCCTTTAACCTGAATGGCAGCAGTCGTTTTAGTTCCTTCAGTCACAGCCTGATTATCTTCTAACCCGATTTCATAACCGATTAAACTAATCGAATCCCATTTGTCTAACGTAATATGCCGATGCCTTTGGTCCAATTGTCCTTTAATATCAGATGCCCGCTCTAAAATCTCTTGAGTCAAAACATTAGACCGATATTTATTCATCGCCCAAGCATATCCGCTTAATGCCCCTAATGATAAAACACCAATTAACGCTAAAACGCCCAAGATTTCGGCCATAGAACGACCTGATTGGCTTTTACTTTTTTGCTTTTGATACGTTAACTTCATGTGTTTTATCCTTTTTTTTATCAAAATATATCATGTGTATAAAAAAAAATACCCGTTTGTCCAGATAAAAATAAGGGCCATAAAAACAGCCCCATCTATCTAAAACAATTTTATTGCCATAAACCCACCAAACAGTAAAACTAAGAAAACAACAGATAACCATCCGAGATTTTTTTCGATATAGGTTTTCATCGGTTCACCATATTTATACAATAGCCAAGCGACCAGGAAAAAGCGCATACCTCGAGATAAAACGCTGGCAATCGTAAAAACAATAAAGTCAAGGTGTGTCACTCCACTGGCAATCGTCACAATTTTATAAGGGAATGGTGTCAAACCGGCACCGAATACAATCCAAGATCCCCACTCATTATAATAGCCGCAAAATTGTTCAAATTGTGCCCGATAGTGGTAAAAATCCAATACCTTCACACCAATAGAATCATATAAAAACCAACCGATACCATACCCAAACCAACCGCCGACAACGCTGGCCAATGTTGTATAAAGAGCAATTTTAAACGCCTCAGTTCTACGCGCCAAAATTAATGGGATTAACAATAAATCGGGAGGAATGGGAAAAAATGAACTTTCAACAAACGCAATCACGATTAATGCCATCAATGCATAGGGGCCCGAAACCAACCCCATACACCAATCGTAAACAGCTTTCATCATTTTGTTCCAATATTTTTTCATATTTGACTTTCCCATTCGTTGATATTATAATACTCTGTGTTATAATCATTTTATGAGGTAAAATCAATGAAAAAATTATTCTTTGCACTTTTGATTGCTTGTGGCTTATCGGCTTGCGGTATCGGTAACACCAACACAACATATTCTCGCTCAGCCATTGGTCAACAAGGGGCCGTTTCTTATGGGACAATTATCAGCATGAATGTCATTAATACCGCCGGAACAAACACAGTCGGAACTTTGGGCGGAGCCGTTGCCGGTGGGGCTGCCGGTTCAATGCTTGGCGGAAATACGGCCGTCAATATTATCGGTGGTGTCGGCGGAGCCATTTTAGGCGGTATGGTCGGCAGTGCAGCCGAACAAGCTGTCACGCGTGATACAGCAATGGAATTTATTGTTCAAAAACAAAATGGACAAATCATTGCTGTTGTACAATCAAATGAACTGCATTTACGTGTTGGTGATCCTGTTATGCTCATTAGCACAGGCGGGACAACCCGTATTCGGGCTCGCATGTATTAAGACATCTTAATTCCGATCATTAAAAAAACGATAGGCACCTCTCAACAGAGGTGCTTTTTTGACGACCCCTGACAAACATTCATGTGTTAATCTTCAAACCAAAATACGTTAAGTCATATTTTGAGAAGTATGAATGATTATATTTTATTATTATTCACTTATCATAAAACACTTGTGTGTCAGTAGAGCTGGGCAAAATACCCCCACTTCTGTTGATAATACCTTTGTGTATAAAAAAACACCTCTGTTGAGAGGTGTTATAAAAAGGAGTATTGAATAAGGAGTGTTAGGATTATGAAAGAACTGGCAGTTACCTACTCTTCCGCGGCTTAAGCCGAAGTACCATTGGCGTGGACAAGTTTCACGTCCGAGTTCGGAATGGGATCGGGTGGTTCCTCGTCGCAATAGCCACCAGTTCATTGATAATCCCGTTGGTCTTTGATAAAGATGAACCAGCGTATGTAAAATTTCAGATACGCATAGTGCTCAACAATCTTGCGATTGTTAAAATTGAATAAAGTCAATTGGATAATTAGTATCAGTCAGCTCAACGTGTCGCCACGCTTTCACCCCTGACCTATCGAAGTGGTTGTCTACCACCATCCTATAGGGATACCTTGTTTTGAGGGAGGCTTCCCGCTTAGATGCATTCAGCGGTTATCCCGTCCGAGCGTAGCTACCCAGCGATGCGGTTGGCACCACAACTGGTACACTAGCGGCTCGTTCACCCCGGTCCTCTCGTACTAAGGGCAACTCCTCTCAAGTATCCAACACCCACAGCAGATAGGGACCAAACTGTCTCACGACGTTCTGAACCCAACTCACGTACCGCTTTAATCGGCGAACAGCCGAACCCTTGGGACCTGCTCCAGCCCCAGGATGCGATGAGTCGACATCGAGGTGCCAAACACCCCCGTCGA
>JAZKXP010000051.1:0-2798 GCA_045611665.1 Alphaproteobacteria bacterium
TGATCCCATGACTTGGTGGGATGCCGTATCGGCATGTAAAGCGTTAGGGAATAAGAGCTTATTAAGTCATCATGAGATAGCAATCCCTTGTAACCAAGCGGATGATACAGGGTGTAGTAGCATTGGTACCAAATTGAATACACTAGGAGACACTTTGCGTAGCGAGTTGGACGGTTGGTATGTTTGGTCAAATATTTTGTCTGGATCCTGTAATGCTTTCAGCGTGTATCTGTACGATGGTCTCGTCGACACCTACAATCGTATCACCGGCGCCAACCACACCTACGGCTTTGCTGTGTGTCGTTAATTTTTCGGATAAATACAAACAATCCCCCTCGCTTGAGGGGGATTTTCAAATAATTAAATTAAATCCGCACCAGATGAATTTCCACCAATGGTTTTTTACCATAATGTTCGTTCAAAAATTTACGAATCGCTGTACGGGCGGCGTTATCAATTAAATCATCACGTTCTTTTTGCTCACTGGGCAAATCGGCAATACTTTGTTTTACCGATTCGGCCAACTGTTTCACATGTGTTTCATCCGCCGTCAGCAAGCCGAAAGAGGAAAATTGCGGTTCGCCCAAAACTTGACCTGTTTTATCCACCACGATTGTGGCCACCATAGACCCGCCTTCCATCATTTTACGGCGTTTTTTAATCACTTCGGCATCCAGTGGAATAATCCGTTTACCATCCACCGCCAAAATACCGGCATATACTTCACCCAAAATTTGCGGTGTATCGTCAAGGGCAATCACTTCGCCGTTTTCGAGTGCAAATGCAAATTCGGCGCCCATTTTTTCGGCCATTTCTTTATGTCCGGTCAATTCCATAGCTTCACCATGAACGGGCAAGGCAATTTTGGGTTTTAAAATTTGATACATTTTTTGCAAATCATCACCGGCATAGTGTCCGGAAACGTGCACCAAAGCCTCCTTATCCGTAATGATTTTAATGCCCTTTGCTTTCAAGCGTTTTTGCAAAAGCGCAATGGCCTTTTCATTCCCGGGAATCACACGAGAGGAAAAAATCACCACATCATCTGCCCCAAAGTACACTGAATTTTTTTGTGGGGTAATGGCTGCCAAATTTGTCAAAGCCGAAAACGGTTCGCCTTGAGAGCCTGTACAAATATACAGCACCGTTCCGATTGGTCTTTCCAAAGCCTCAGATTCCGATAAAAATTCCGGAATATCTTTGAAATAACCGGTAGCCCGTCCCGCTGCATCAATTCGCCACAAAGACCGTCCCATTAAGCACACATCTCGGCCATTTGCCACCGCCGCATGATAAATACTTTCCACACGAGCTACGTTAGAGGCAAAGCACCCGACAGCTATTTGACGATTAGGATATTGCCCAATTAATTCCGTTAATGTTTTACGTACATCTTCTTCTGTGGCGTCAGATGGTTCGGACAACACGTTTGTTGAATCACACACCAAAGCCAAAACGCCTTCTTTCCCAATTTCTTTCAACCGTTTAATATCCATTTCTTCACCAATTAACGGGCAAGAATCAAACTTCCAATCGCCCGTATGAACAACAGTACCAACTTTGGTACGAATTGCCAATGCATTCGGTTCCGGTAAAGAGTGAGTCGTTGTAATAAATTCGACCTCAAACGGATCTAAATCTAAAACAGAACCTTGCTCTACAACAGTAACGGTTGCACGACCTAGCAAGCCGGCTTCATTGAGTTTGCCTTCCAACAATTCTCCGGCAAACGGTGTCACATAAATCGGACACATTAAATCACGCCATAGATAGCTGATACCACCGATGTGGTCTTCATGAGCATGGGTAACGACAAGACCGACAATATCTTTTTTCTTATCCTTAAAAAATGTCGGATCGGGCAACAAGACATCTACCCCGGGTAATCCATCTCCAGGGAACCCAATACCGCAATCCACAATCAACCACTTGCCTTGATACCCATAGGCAAAAAAGTTCATCCCGATTTCGGAGGCACCCCCCAATGGGATAAAGACTAATTTTTCAGGTGGAATAATTAACTCCTCACCCATATTTTGACTATTCATTTTAATTCCTTTCATCTAATAAAACGACTCCCGCCGTTATGTGTTTAACTGTATTATCCGGTAATTGTAATAATAAAGCGCCGGATTCGCTTAAATCTTTAAAAATTCCTTGTAATGTTTCATTCGGCAATCGAACAGTAATAATTTGACCAAGCCCAACGGCATAACTTTTCCATTGATGATAAATAGGCATAAATCCATCCGTTTCAAACAGGCCGGTCCAATACATCAATTGTTCTAAAATCAAATCGGCCAATTGATCTGCCCCTATCTTACCATTTAAATGTGTTGCCGGATACGGTAAATTATCGGGGCAAGAAGCACAGTTCACACCAATTCCGACAATCAGTTTATCATCAACTTGTTCCAATAAAATACCAGCCAGTTTTGCCCCATTCAACAAAATATCATTAGGCCATTTTAACTGAGGGGAACAACCTATTTTACCCAAAGCATCGGCGACACTAACCGCAACGACAAAAGCCATCAACGGCGTTTGTTCGTCGTATGTTTTTAATACCGCCGACATGTACAAATTTCCAGTTTCAGACACCCACGTATGACCGTATCTGCCTCGTCCACTTGTCTGACTGCTGGCCACAATAACCGATCCAATCGGATAATCCGCAGCCACTTTATTTGTACTGTCTACCGTTTCAAAAGTAAACTTTTTCCATATCATAGTCGGCACTATAACATATTTTTTTCAAAATTAAAAGAAAAACCTTGATTTTATAAGTCGGAGGCCAA
>JAZKXP010000052.1:0-1707 GCA_045611665.1 Alphaproteobacteria bacterium
AAAAATAATGAATTTTCTTTTCGGGTAAAAAACGCCACACCGGATCCTATACCTGTCGCCAACCCTACACATACTGTTATCAAAAAAGCAGACAGCGCACTCATTTTCCCCTTCCTCAAAAAAATATAATAAATAATAAAAAAAAGGTCAAGAAAATCCTTGCAAAAATTATTTTTCCTTTGTACGCTTTTAAATATAGATAAGGAGGGTGCCTATGTTTTCATTTTTCAAACGTACAATTCGTCCTTTTGACAGTGGGTATTTACCCCCATTAGACGGACATGAAATTTTTTACCACCAATTCGGCAATCCTGATGGCAAAGTGATTTTAGCCTTTCACGGTGGTCCGGGTGGTTGCTCAAAAGAAAAACATGCCTCACACTTTGATTTAAAAAAATACCGAGTTATTTTATTTGACCAACGCGGATGTGGTAAAAGTTTATATAAAGACCGCCTGTCCCATAACACAACACACGATTTACTAATGGACGGCATTCGTTTATTGGATTATTTAGGCATCAGTGGTAAAATCATTATCGCCGGAGGGTCTTGGGGATCAACACTCGCTTTATTATTCGCTCAAAAATATCCCGAACGTGTTTCAAAACTGGTCGTTAATTCCATTTTCTTAGCCGGTGCAACCGATTCGAAGTGGATGGCTAAGACCAGCCGTTTATTCTATCCGGATTTACTGGATAAATTTAATGAAGAAGCCGGCGGTAAAAACTTATCAAAATATACGCACAGATTATTACAATCTAACAAGAAAAAAGATCATGATAAGGCATTAAAGGGGTATGCCTCTTATGAAAAGATGTTGGGCTCCGTTGATCCCAAATTACCGGAAGGTCCGTTTACCGAGGCCAATATGTCCTATCCGACTATCTTTTTCCACTATGATTCCAATAATTACTTTTTAAAATATGACCAAATTTTAAAAGAATGTCATAAAATTGCCCATATCCCGACTTTTATTTTTCATAATCGGTTAGATATGAACTGCCCTATTCAAAATGCGTGGGATTTACACAAATCTTTACCGAAATCAAAGATTTGCATTATCCCCTCTCGAGGACATGGGTCAAAATTAATGTTTGATACCATGCAAAAAGTACTACGGGAAAGGTTGTAAATTGACTTTGGCCTCTGACAACAGAGGCTTTTTTTCATATAATTAAAAAAAAATTTATAGACAGCGCTTTTTTATTTTGTTATAGTTTCCTTAAGGCGACGTGATGACCGCCCCGAGGTGTGGAAACCTCAGTTCTAGAGCATCCTACTTAGGATGAAAACGCTTTCCAGTATAGACTGGAGGGCGGCTGAATAAGCCATTTGCGGTCAATAAGCCGCACTATATCTCTAGACGTAGTTTCCAACTTCCAGTCGCTTTTCATCAAAGCGATTTTTTTATTATGGAGGTTTAACGTGAAACATATAACTCAATCCGGTCGGTCGATGGTGGAAACTATTGGTGTGTTGGCGGTTATAGGTGTGCTGACCATCGGCGGTATTGCGGGATACAATTACGGCATCAATAAACACCGATCCAATCAAATCTTGCAAGATATTCGTCTGATTTACCAAGAAACAAAATACCCCAATACAGTCCGGCAAATCTTAGAAACAGGGGAATTTCCGGATATGGAGATTGACCCGCAAAGCCCGTACGAATACAGTTTTTCTTTCCCGAGTTTAGACGATTTTATT
>JAZKXP010000053.1:0-24792 GCA_045611665.1 Alphaproteobacteria bacterium
GCCTCGCATGCGGCCATACCATCCCACCAGCTGAGAGTGTTATTAGATACATACCATGTTTCTGTAACACCATTAATATCAATGGTATGTTTTTGAAATTGTGGTTGTACACATGTTCCAGTTGTCCCCTCCGGAAAAGCAATGGTATCATTGGTGTTTGGAGCTGCACAGTAAAAACCTTGTGTACATGGATTGATATCGTATGTACATCTACATGTATTAGGAGTACATGTTTCATTATTAATTTCTTTGCATAGAGCATGAGAATTGGTAGCGCCACTTTTTGACCACGAGTCCACATTTTTTGTATCTGTGCTTAAGTTGACAAAAAAGCCAGATCGATTTTCTCTTTGAGTTGGGGTCCATACTTTGAGAGCACCCATTTTCGTATTTAAGGCTTCTGCTCGATCATTACGGGTAAAGCTGCCTATTGTTGCGTTCCAGTTTGTATTTACTATTAATTCCGCTACTGTTACCGGTTTTAAATTTTGTGCCTCGCATGCGGCCATACCATCCCACCAGCTGAGAGTGTTATTAGATACATACCATGTTTCTGTAACACCATTAATATCAATGGTATGTTTTTGAAATTGTGGTTGTACACATGTTCCTGTTGTCCCTTCGGGGAAAGCAATGGTATCATTGGTATTTGGAGCAGTACAATAAAAACCTTCATCACAAGGATTTGTATCGTAAGTACAACCACATGTGTCAGGAGTACATGCCTCATCATCAATTTCTCTACATAGAGCATAGCCATATAACGTATTATTTTTTGCTAAAGCCTTTACATTGTTATAATCGGTGCAGATTTGAAGTGAGAAAGCAGATTTATTTTCATTTGTCTGTGATATTGTCCACACATCAATACATGCAAGATCCAAAGCTTTTGCTCGTTCGTTACGGGCAAAACTTCCCTTTGTATTGTTCCATCCGTTCACAAAATGAGATATAGGCACCATTCTTAAATTTTCGGCTTCACATGCGGCTGTTGCATCCCACCAACTAAGAGGGTTTTCAGACAAATACCAAATTTCTCTTACCCCATTAATAGTGATAGGGTATTTATCAAAGCGTGGTTCAATACAAATACCAGTTTCATTGTTTTGAAATGCAACTTTATCACTGGTATTTGAGGCCGTACAGTAAAAACCTTCATCACAAGGATTTGTATCGTAAGTACAACCTTCATCTGGCTTTTCAATACATGTTCCTTGGTTACATTGACCGACGGTTCCGTCACTAAATATACATTCTTGCCCTTCAGCTTCGATGACAACGGAGCATTTGCCTAATCTTAATGAACATACAGAACATGCTGTACCAGTATATCCTTGATTACACTCATCATTTTTTGTACACTGCGCTCCACGACAATCACCATCTATGCATATCTCATTCATATGGCAAGCAGGGAAACATTTTCTTGGTTCAAAGAAGAAAAACATCGTATTATCGTTACTGAAATTACATTCTTCTATATGGTCCTGAAGTTCGTGTTCTTCTGCTTCTACCATGATTCTGGTTTCAATATGCTCAGCAATTCCATCACCAATTAATCGACAAACACTAGATGGAACTCCTGTTATTTGTATGCCAAAACGATCATATTCTTCCTCATAAAAGAAAGAAGTCGGATAAATGGTTTCTTTGTTTTGCCACATACTATCCAAATCATCTTCTGTAATATCTTCGCCATTTTGGGTTTTCGTAATAATGTCAACGCCACGTAAAGAAATATCGTTAATGGTTTGATTGGCACGATATTTATCCATACCGTAAGAATATCCTATAATACTACCAATAGATAATAAACCGATAATCACCAAGGTGCCCAGTATTTCTACCATACTGCGTCCGGATTGAGTTGTGGTGCTCAAGTTCATTTTTTTGATACGCATGAACGACTCCTCCTCTAAATAACACCTCATTATTTTATTATACATCCATGTGAAGGGATTGTCAAATAACTAACAAAAACCCCCTCTGTGCCAGAGGGTGTTTTGCTCAATTGTTTTACCAACCAAAGGTTAAACCACCTTTAAAGGTTGCTGAACCATTTCCTCCATAGGCGGCACCCGCATTCAACAATACGTTATCGTTAACGTGGTGGAATGCACCTTGGAACAACAAGGCCTTAAAACGCTGTATGCGAAATAAATGTTTTTTATCTGATATAAAAAACTCGGGACAGATGCCCGAGTTTTTATTTTATGGTTTACATAAGGCCCAGAATGATGTCTTATCGGTTGATGTCGCATTTTTTCCAGACCAAGCCTCAACATTTCTGGAATAGGCGCCATTCAGTGTAACAAAAATGGGTGAGCCGCCATCTCCATTTGTGTTCTCAGTCCAAGCAGATATATTTTCTAGTTCCTTTAGGGCCAATGCCTGAGCATTGAGGTTATAGTTACCTAAGCCACTACTCCATCCATCTACCAAATCGCTGGCCGATATCATTGTTAAATGGGCGGCCTCACAGACGGATTTGGCATCCCAATAACTAAGTGGCGTTGTCGATACATACCATGTTTTTGTTGTGCCACCAGCCGTAATAACATGCGCATTAAACTCCGGTCGTTTACAAGTACCGGTTTCTCCGGGTTGGAAAGCGGTATCCTTACTGGTATTTGAGCTGGGGCAATAAAACCCTTCGGGGCATGGCTTGTCCGTATTATTACATTCACACGTTTCTTGATCGCATGTGCTTTCAACATATTCGTCGGCATTGGGGTCTCTGCATAAAGCTTTAGCGTAAGTCGCATCGCTTTTGGGCACTTGGTTCACATTCTCTGAGTCAGTGCTTAGATTAACAGAGAGGACTTTCCCCTTCATTTCCGACAGTGTCCATACTTCGTCAGAGTACTCTCCGGAAGTTAAGGCCTTTGCCAAGTCTGTGCGCGTACGGGATGCTAAAGTTATACCACCGTATTTTTCTGTCCAAGTGGCATCCCCTAAATTGGTTACCAATTGGTCGGCGGAAAGTATTGCCAAGTTATCGGTTAAACAGGCGGCTGTGGCATCCCACCAAGAGAGAGGTACTCTGGATTTATACCATGTTTGCCTTACGCCATTCACGGTGATTGTAAATCTATTGAAACGAGGTTCAATACAAGTTCCCGTTGTGTTATCTGGGAAAGCTTCTGTTTCACTGGCATTTGGAGAGGCACAATAAAAACCGGGTTCGCATGGATTTGTATCGTATGTGCATCCTTCTTCCGGGTCAGGAGTACAGGTTCCTTGAGTACAGTGTCCGGGTGTCCCATCTGTAAAGGTACACACCTTTCCTTCAACACCAAAACTGGCAATGCAGTTGCCGGTGTCTTGTGCACATCTGGCACAGTTTGTGGCTGTTCCTGTCGTATATCCTTGATTACAATCGGCATCTGAGGTACACTGTACACCATGACAAACACCATCTATACATTCTTCATTAGAATGGCACTCCGGAAAACATTGCCGTTCTTCAAAGAAAAAATACATTGTATTATCGTTGGATATATCGCATTCCTCTGTATGTTCATTGATTTTGTGTTCTTCTGCATCTACGGCAATACGGATTTCAATACTATCTGAAATGCTGTCTCCGATGAATCTGCATACTCTGGACGGAACGCCTGTAACTTGTACACCAAAACGGTCATAATCATCCTCATAAAAGAAAGACGTCGGATAGATTGTTGTTTCGTTTTCCCATCCGCGAGCCAAATCCTCTTCGGTAAATTCTTCTGAATTTTCTAATCTGGCCAACATTTCTACGCCCCGCAAGGAAATATCCTGAATTATTTTATTGGCGCGGTATTTATCCATCCCGTAAGAATACCCCAGGATAGCCGCAATGGACAAAACGCCGATGATTGCCAGAACGCCCAAAATTTCCACCGTAGAACGTCCGAATTGATTTCTATTATTTTTGAGAAGTGTATGAGTTGACTGCATTTTTGTCTTCCTTTATTCTTGTGAAGACAAACCGTGTGTAAATCTGATACGATGTTTGCTTCACAACAAAATATTTATGATAATGGTACTGTAGCGAAATAAAATTAAAAAGTCCATATAAAAATAAAAAAAACAAAATTTTATAAAAAAATGCTTGATTTTGGTAAAAAGATAGTGTATATACAGAATATATTCTCGTAGCATTTCTAAGAGAGTGGAGCTAAAAACTCCGCTCTTTTTTGATAAAATAGCGGGGGTTTTGGGTTAAAACGGGTTGAAATTTAAGGAAAAACCAATGGAAATAGAACAAAAAATTGAACAAGAAATTACACCGTCTTTAACGGATATGGGGTATGAAATTGTCCGTGTCAGTTTGATGGGTGGCGACATAAAAACCATTCAGGTGATGGCCGAACGTATGGATCGCAAGGAAATGACCTTAAACGATTGCACTCAAATTTCTCGGACGGTATCGGCCCTGATGGATGTGATGGATCCGTTTTCCGGTCGTTGGACGTTGGAAGTTTCTTCTCCGGGCATTGACCGACCATTATTAAAACCTGCCGATTATGAACGCTTTATGGGTAAGGAAGCCAAAATTGAAACGCATATCGATTTAAACGGTAGAAAACGTTTTAAAGGTCGCTTATTAAAGTTAAACGAATCTGAAACGGGCGTTATTGTTTATGTGGATGGTGAAGAAATCGAGTTGACATTTGACAATATTCATAAGGCAAAACTTATCTTAACGGACGATATTTTAAACAAACAACAAAAAAAACACTAAAAGAAAGGAAATAAAATGCAAATTGCTACACTCCCAAGACCTGAACTTGTACAAATGGCCGAAATGTTGGCCAGAGATAAAGGGATTGAAAAATCTGCCGTATTAGAGGCTATGGAACAAGGTATTTCCAAGGCCGGTCGTTCCAAATATGGTCCGGAATATGATATCCGTACCAAAATTGATCCGAAAACGGGCGCCATTACAATGGCTCGTTATATCACAATCGTAGAAGAAGTGGAAGATGAATTTACACAAATGACATTGGCCGATGCTCAAAAACGGGATAAAAATTTGGGCTTAGGTGATGTAATCGTGGATGTGTTGCCTCCGATGGATTTCGGTCGTATTGCTGCCGGTACAGCTAAACAAGTGATTACGCAAAAGGTGCGTGAGGCCGAACGGTTGCAACAATATAATGATATGAAAGATAAAAAAGGCGAAATCATTAACGGTACCGTAAAACGTGTTGAAGGCGGTAATTTGGTTGTTGAATTGGCTGGCCGTGTTGAGGCATTGTTGCGTCGTGATGAATTAATCCCGCGGGAAACATACCGTGTGGGTGATCGTATCCGTGCTTATGTTTTGGATGTTCGCAGTGAAATTAAAGGACCGCAAGTATTTTTATCTCGTTCTCATCCGCAATTTATGGCTAAATTGTTTGAAGCTGAAGTTCCTGAAATTTACGATGGCCTCATTGAAATTAAAGCCGTTGCCCGTGACCCGGGTTCTCGTGCCAAAATCGCTGTTTGGAGTAAAGATAATACGGTTGATGCACGTGGGGCTTGTATCGGACTTCGTGGTATTCGTGTTCAAGCGATTGTATCCGAATTGCAAGGTGAAAAAGTGGATGTGGTTAACTGGTCTTCCGATCCGGCTACATTTATCGTGAATGCCTTGGCTCCGAACGAAGTGTTAAAAATCGTGATTGATGAAGAAGCCGGTAATGTAGAAGTTGTTTTAAGCGAAGAACAGTTATCATTGGCTATCGGTCGTCGTGGTCAAAACATTAAGTTGGTTTCTCAATTAACCGGCTGGCACATTGACATGATGAACGAAGCCCAAGAATCCGAACACCGTATCCAAGAAACAAAAGACCGTGTAGAATTATTCATGCGTGCTTTGGATGTGGATGATATGATGGCTCATATCTTAATCCAAGAAGGATTTGCTAAAGTAGAAGATATTGCTTATATCGCTTTGGATGAACTCATCGGTATTGAAGGATTTGATGAAGAACTGGCTACAGAATTACAAAATCGTGCTAAAGCTTATTTGGTGGCCGAAGCCGAAACAATCAACCAAAAATTATCTGAATTGAACTTGGCTGATGATTTGAAAGCCGTTGAAGGTTTAACAGATGCCATGTTGGTAAAATTGGGCGAAAATGGTGTTAAAACATTGGATGATTTGGCAGATTTAGCCGGTGATGAATTGGTTGAAATCGTGGGCAAAGACATGAGCGAAGATGATGCCAACGCCATTATTATGAAAGCAAGGGAACATTGGTTTGAAGAAAGCACGGCACAATAAACAAAAAACACATACGCCCGACGGGTTTAAAGTGTGTTTCGTTACAAAAGAGTCATATCCACGTGAGGAAATGATACGCTTTGCGTATGCGCCGAATCATGATGTGATTTTTGATGAAACGGGCAAACTTCCCGGTCGGGGTATGTGGGTGCATCCGGCCAGAGAAACCGTGCAGTATGCCGTTACAAAACGGGTGTTTTCAAAGTCGTTTCATACACCCGTTAAAACACCGGCCGATTTGATGGACCAAGTTGAGGCAGGTTTGCGACGCCGGACCTTATCCTTGTTGGGATTGGCCAGAAAGGGCGGTGCGGTTGTCTTTGGATTTGAAGCCGTTAAAAAAGCGGTGATGGATGGCAGTGCCGTTTTTGCTTTTGAAGCCCTTGATGCGTCGGAAAGGGAACAAGATAAGCTGTATCACTATGTGCCCGAATTACCGGTTTGTGCATGCTTTACACGTGAAGAGCTTGGACGCATGATGGGACAAACGGCCGTTGTGCATATTGGAATTTTAAATCAAAAAGCGGCCGAACCGTTAATTGCGACCGCCAAAAAATTAAACTTGTTTATGCAAGGAAAAGAGAAAGGATAAACAATGACAGAAGAAAAGAAACCATTGACTTTATCGGGAAAAACATTAACGCCAAAGAAAACATTATCTTTGGGAGGTGTGCGTTCTTCTACCGGTTCGGGCAAAACCGTTCAAGTTGAAGTGCGTAAAAAGCGTGTGATTACGGCGGAACCGACTCCGGCTGTATTAACGCAAGATGCCAGTCAAAAATTAAAGTTGGTGCAAGAAGCTCAACGGGTTGCCGAACATGCCAGAAAATTAGAAGAAGAACGTTTGGCTAAAGAAGCGGCAGAACGTGCGATTCGCGAACGTGAAGAGGCTGAAGAAGCGGCTCGTTTGGCAAAAGAAGCTGAAAAAGCCAAAAAAGCTGAGCAAGTCGCCGTTCAAGAGCAACCGGCCCCGAAAACAAATGATAATCCGAAAAAAGACAGCGGTAAAAAATCCTTTGATGACGAAGGTTTTGGTCGTCGTAAAGAAGTTCGGGAAGAAGAAAGAACATCCAAAAAAGGATATAATGATCGTCGCAATTCCGGAAAAATTAATGTTAATGCCTATACAGGTGGTGAAGATGATGATGATTTAGAGGGCGGAAACCGTCCGCATCGCCGGTCACTTGCTTCCATTAAACGGGCTAGAGAAAAAGAAAGATTAAAACACTTAGAATCTTTAAAAACGGCCGAAAAAGTAACACGTGAGGTTGTTATTCCGGAAACAATTACGGTACAAGAACTGGCTAACCGTATGTCCGAAAAAGGCGCTACCGTTGTAAAAACACTCATGAAAATGGGGATGATGGTGACGATTACTCAAACCATTGATGCCGATACGGCTCAATTGGTGGCCGAAGAATTAGGACACATAGTTAAACGGGTAGCCGAATCTGATGTGGAAGATTTTCTCAAAACCGGTGAAGATAATCCACAAAATATGAAACCGCGTTCTCCAGTGGTAACCGTTATGGGACACGTTGACCATGGTAAAACATCCTTGTTGGATGCGCTGCGTTCAACATCTGTGGCCTCTGGCGAATCTGGTGGTATTACGCAACATATCGGTGCTTACCAAGTATCTGTTGCCGGTGGCCAAAAGGTAACCTTTATTGATACACCGGGGCATGAAGCTTTTACCGCTATGCGTGCTCGTGGGGCAAAGGTCACAGACTTGGTGGTCTTGGTTGTGGCGGCAAACGATTCCGTTATGCCTCAAACCATTGAAGCCATTCACCATGCTCAAGCGGCTAATGTGCCAATCGTTGTGGCCATTAACAAAATTGATGTGCCGGGGGCTAATCCGCAAAAGGTTCGCACAGACCTTTTACAACACGGTGTTGTGGTTGAGGCTATGGGCGGTGAAGTCATGGATGTGGAAGTGTCCGCCAAAAAGAAAATCAATTTGGATAAGTTGATTGAAACCATCTTACTGCAAGCCGAAATTTTGGAACTGAAAGCCGATCCGGACAGGACGGCCGAAGGTGTCGTGGTTGAAGCCCGCATGGATAAAGGTCGTGGTTCCGTTGCAACTGTTTTAGTGCAAAAAGGAACGTTAGATGTTGGTGATATCTTTGTATGCGGTAATGAATGGGGACGTGTGCGTTCTTTGTTTAATGATCGTGGACAACGAGTACAATCTGCCACACCGGCTCAACCGGTTGAAGTGATTGGGTTGCAAGGAACACCAGCGGCCGGCGATGACTTTATTGAGGTGGAAACAGAGGCTCAAGCCCGTGAAATTTCAGCCTATCGTCAACGCAAGGCCCGTGAAGTTTTACAAGTTAAAACCATGAGTAGTGCCGAACACTTGCTGGCTAAAATTAAGGCCGGTGAAATCAAAGAATTGCCGGTTGTTATCAAAGGTGACGTACAAGGGTCTGTGGAAGCACTTAATGGTATTTTGGCTAAAATCCGTAACGAAGAAGTTAAAGTTTCCATTATCCACAGTGGTGTTGGCGCCATTAACGAATCCGACGTATCTTTGGCCAGAGCCAGTAAAGCCATTATTATCGGCTTTAACGTGCGTGCTAATCCGACGGCCCGAGAACTCGCCAAACGGGATGGTGTTGATATCAGATACTACTCAATCGTTTATGATGTAGCCGATGATATGAAGTTGGCGGTTGAAGGATTGTTGACACCAGAACTGCGCGAAAAAATCTTGGGTTATGCCGAAGTGCGTCAGGTTATTTCCGTATCTAAAGTCGGCAAGGTGGCCGGTTGTATGGTTAAGGAAGGCCTTGTCCGCCGTGGCGCCAAAGTCCGCATCTTACGTGATGGTGTTGTGATTTACAATGGTGCTTTGACACAACTCAAACGCTTTAAAGATGCTGTCAAGGAAGTCAAAGAAAGCTTTGAATGCGGTATGAGTTTTGAAAACTATGATGATGTTAAAGTCGGAGATACGGTTGAATGCTATGAAATGGAAGAAATTGCCGTCAAACTCAAATTAAATGAGAACATTTAAGGAGGGGGAATGGTGAAGCATTTAGCATCAAAGGCTCCCTCTCAACGACAACTGCGTGTGGCAGAAGAAATCCGCCATGTGCTGGGTCGGATGATGAGCCAAAACGATTTATTCATTGAGGGATTAAAACCGTCTCTGATTATGATTACAGAAGTTCAAATTTCTCCGGATTTGGCCTATGCAACGGTCTTTGTGCGTGGGATTGGGGATGTAGACACAACCGAGCAAGTGGCTCTGTTGAATGACCACAAAGGGCCCTTCAGATACCGCGTCGGTAAATCTATTCGTTTGCGGATTGTGCCGAATTTGATTTTCCGTGAGGATAGCGCTTTTGAAGAATCCGATCATATTGCCAGTATCTTAAGTCATCCGACGGTTCGGGCTGATGTCGAAAAGTACCGAGAAGATGAAACAATGGATGATTTATCAGCTGATGAGGAATAATCAAAAAACGCACGATAAAAAGTGCGTTTTACTTTTTGCGGATTTTGTGATATAATAGATATTATTTTTGAGAGGTTGATGATGCAAGAGTATTTACCGATTTCCAGAGACGAGCTTAAAAAATATGCCAAAAATCCCATTCCGCAAGATTGGGTATCTGCCGGTATGCAATTACAAGAAGCAAACAAAAAACATATTACTTATGGTTTTGTTGTTGAAACGGCGGATGAGGGGGAACGCAGTGTCGGTATGGTTTCGTTTGATAAAACAAACGAACCCAGATGGTATGAAAAAGAAGGGCAAATTCAACAAGTAACGGATACTCGGTGGGAAAAATCCATTGTTATGCATGATGAAGAGGGGGCTCCTACATTTGGGTCGTATGGTTTAACGATGGCCGGTTTGCTAAAGGTGTGTGAGCAAATGCGTGATAATCCGATAGGGCGCGTGATTATTCGGACGGATGAAACGAATACAAAGGCCTTAGGATTATTTAAAAAAATGGGATTAGATGCTTATCCCGAATATGTCAAAAGTGAAGATAAACACTCAAACGGGGAATTGGTGGCAACATCGGGTCGTGTGGTTTACACAACGTTAGAGCAAATGTATGCCGGTATTAAAAATTATCATCGTCCATTGTCTTTGAACATTGTAAAGGCGGTGCGCGGTGGCCGTTAAGAGAAAACCTTTGCCTCAAGCTTTTGAAGTGCCTGTAGATATCATATTGGCATTTGCCCACAAGGATTTGCCGGATGATTTCGAAGGGTTGTTTTTTCGCCGGTATGACAAAAAGGATGAGCCGTTAGAGTTTCGTGAATGGAATTATGAGTTGGAACACGATTCCAGATTTTATTTAACTTTTCCGCCCTGTGAGGGGAAACCGCCAAAAGAAGTCGGCGATATTGGTGTGGATGGTGTTGATTATATGCTGGTTTATCAACATGGAGGCATTCAGGAAATTCTGGGCACATATGGCACTTTTCGGTCAAGGTATTTTTATGAAGGGACGGATGAAAAAGGTAAACATGTTCAAGGAAATCATAATGGGTGGAGTTTATGTGTTATTACAAACCCAAAAGATAAAAAATCGGCTGAATATGGATTTTTAAATGCGGCCGGCGTGTCTTGTTTATCTGTTTTTTATGCGGCCGGTATGCGACAAGTCGTGGTAGAGCCACATGAAACAAATTGGCGGTCAAATTCATTTGTTAGGTGGATGGGGTTTAAAAATCCGATTCATGTTCATGAAATAGCCAAAGAATATGGTATTGCAGACGGATGGATTATGCCGGCGGCTCATAAATTATATTCATCCAGATTATCCACCATTATTCGGCATATGTTAAAGCAAGGTGATTTACGGCGTGCTAAACATTTAAAACAATATGGGACTTATCGTCAGTTTGTGTTCTCGGACAAAGCGAATCCGATTGATGTGAGCGGTCAAAAATTAATGGCCCAACAGTGTGATAATATTTTGAAAAAGTTTGATAAGTTTATTGAAAAACATGAAAATTCAGGACGGCATTAAATGGCAAAAATACAAAATGATTTAAACGGTTGGTTGATTATTGATAAACCTTATGGCATGGGCTCAACCAATGTGGTCAGCAAACTCAAATGGTTGTTAAAGCCTAAAAAAATAGGCCATGCCGGTACGTTAGACCCTTTGGCAACGGGCGTTTTGCCGATTGCCCTTGGTAAGGCAACAAAAACAATCCCTTTTGTCATGGATGGCAAAAAAACGTATCGCTTTACGGTTAAATGGGGTGTTCAAACCGCTACGGATGATGTGGAGGGGGAGTGTGTTGCCACCTCAGATAAACGTCCGATGTTGGCCGAAATACAGGCTGTTCTAACCGATTTTATCGGCGATATTATGCAAACACCACCGGCCTATAGCGCTTTGAAAATTGATGGCGTGCGAGCGTATGAGTTGGCTCGTAGTGGGCAGATACCCAAAATGAAACCGCGTCCTGTGCACATTGATGATTTACGAATTATCGAAGGAAATGAAGGTATTCAAACTGAAACCACTTTTGAGGTGGATTGTGGTAAAGGCACGTATGTTCGTTCATTGGGCCGAGAAATGGGTGAAAAACTGGGGTGTTTGGGACATATTACCATGCTCAGACGCATTAAATGTGGCCCTTTTTGTGAACAAGATACGATTTTGCTTGCAAATTTAGAAAAAAACGATTATAATACAAATGCTTTAAGCATTATCCCTGTGGATACCGCACTGAGCGACATCTCGGTGTTGGCAGTAAACGAGGTTCAAATGAAGCGTCTGATGAACGGTCAAACGATTTCTTGTAAAGAGTTTGATACCGCTTTGTTGATAGGGTTTACCCCCGATACGGTCATTGGATTACAGTTTGAAAATCATATAATGGCTTTGGCTAAAATTGAACGGGGCGGTATTAAGCCGTTTCGGATTTTATAAACAATAATTTAAAGAAAGGAAAAATTAAGATGTCGATTTCAAAAGAACAAAGACAAGCTATCATCAAAGAATATGCTATCAAAGAAGGGGATACAGGTTCTGCTCAAGTTCAAGTAGCCTTATTGAGTGCTAACATTGCAGCTTTATCCGAACACATGAAAGTGCACAAAAAAGATTTCCATTCCCGTCGTGGTTTGATGGCTATGGTGGCTAATCGTCGTCGTTTGTTGGCTTATGTTAAGAAAAATTCTCAAGCCGAATACGATTCTTTGATTTCACGCTTAGGATTGCGTAAATAATAAAAATCCAGTGGATAGGGCCTCATGGGGAGGCCCCTTCCTTTTGATGTATGTTATGTGAAGGAAATATAAAAAAATGACAATGTTTACAACATTTAAAAAAGAAATGATTTGGGGCGGTAAAAAACTGTCCATTGAAACCGGTAAAATTGCTCGTCAAGCCGACGGTGCCGTTATTGTGACGTATGGTGAAACGGTGGTTCATGCCGCTGTATGTGCCAGCAAAAACACACCGGATACTTTTGAAGATTTTATTCCGTTGACGGTTAATTATATTGAAAAAGCCTATGCCGCCGGTAAAATTCCGGGTGGTTTCTTTAAACGTGAAGGCAAACCGTCCGAAGCGGAAGTATTAACCTCCCGTTTGATTGACAGACCGATTCGTCCGTTATTTGTCAAAGGGTTTAATAACGATACGCAAGTAACATGTACGTTGCTCAGTCATGATTTGGAAAATGCGCCGGATATCGTGGCGATGATTGCGGCTTCTGCAGCACTGACCATTTCCGGATTGCCTTTCTTGGGTCCGATTGCCGGTGCCAGAGTCGGCTATATTGACGGTCGTTATGTGTTGAACCCGACTTTACGCCAAATGAATGCCACTCAATTGGATTTAGTGGTTGCCGGTACAATGGAAGGTGTTTTAATGGTGGAATCTGAGGCCAAAGAACTGTCCGAAGAAACAATGCTAGGCGCAGTGGCTTTTGGTCATGAATCGTTAAAGCCGGTTATTGAAATGATTATCGCACTCGCCGAAGAATGCGCTAAAGAGCCGTGGTCCGTCAAAGAAGAACCGGCTGAATATGCCGTTGTCCGCAGTGAAATTATGGAAAAATTGGGTGAAGAATTAAAGGCCGATTACAAAATCCATAATAAATTGGAACGCCAAAATGCCGTGGCTGCTACACGTGAAAAGGCCGCCGCTTTATTTGAAGGGAAAGAGGCAGAACTGGCCATTTACGAAAAAGTATTCCATGAATTAGAGGCCAGAACGGTTCGTGATTCTATCTTGGCCGGTAATCCGCGTATTGATGGCCGTGATACCAAAACCATTCGTCCGATTGAAGCTCAAGTGGCCTTATTGCCGAAAACACATGGTTCTGCTTTGTTTACTCGTGGTGAAACACAAGCTTTGGTTGTGGCCACTTTGGGAACGGGTATTGATGAACAAGTGGTTGATGCTTTACAAGGGGAATATAAAGAAAAATTCTTATTACACTATAATTTCCCGCCGTATTCTGTTGGTGAAACGGGTCGTATGGGTTCTCCGGGACGTCGTGAGATCGGTCACGGTAAATTGGCATGGCGTGCCATTCACCCGATGTTGCCGACAAAAGAAGAATTCCCGTACACATTGCGTGTGGTTTCCGAAATCATGGAATCCAACGGGTCATCTTCTATGGCAACGGTTTGCGGATCCACATTGGCATTAATGGATGCTGGTGTACCGATGAAAAAACCGGTGGCCGGTATTGCTATGGGATTGATTAAAGAAGGCGATCAATTTATGGTCTTGTCCGATATTTTGGGTGATGAAGACCACTTAGGCGATATGGACTTTAAAGTGGCCGGTACCAAAGACGGTGTAACCGCTTTGCAAATGGATATTAAAATTACTTCCATTACAAAGGAAATTATGGATATCGCTTTGAAACAAGCTAAAGAAGGTCGTATGCATATTTTAGGTAAAATGGCCGAAGCTTTGGCCGAACCAAGACCGGAAATCAGCCCGAATGCACCACGCATTATCTCAATCAAAATTGATAAAGATAAAATCCGTGATGTCATTGGTACTGGCGGTAAAGTTATCCGTGAAATCGTGGAAACAACCGGTGCCAAAATTGATATTGATGATGACGGCTTAGTGAACATTGCTTCCGTTGATACAGCCGCTGGTGAGGCCGCTCTTAAATGGATTCAAAGCATTGTATCCGAACCGGAAGTCGGTCAAATCTATGACGGTGAAGTTGTCAAGATTATGGACTTTGGTGCTTTCGTGAACTTTATGGGGTCTCGTGACGGATTGGTACACGTGTCCGAAATGGGCGCCAGTCGTGTAGAAAAAGTAACTGATGTTGTCAAAGAAGGCGACAAAGTTAAAGTGATGTGCATGGGCATTGACGGTAAAGGCAAAATCAAATTGTCTATGCGTCGTGTAAACCAAGAAACAGGCGAAGCCATTTCTTTGGACGACATCAAAAAAGACAAGAAAAAAGGTGAATAATTTTTTCTGTTTGATATAAAAAAATCCCCTGCCATTTGGCAGGGGATTTTATACAGTATCTTGGATATGAACTGAATAGTATCACAATTCTAGAGTGTATTACTAATCAATTGTTATTTCTATTTTTTGTTGATATTACCTCTAATTTGTCACAAAAATAGTTGAGTAAAGTTCGCTACTGCTATCTTCTGGTGAAAAATTTGCTTCTCCTTGTATACAAACCATAGATATATTATCTCCATATGGGGAAGTACTATTTTTATACCAATTCTCTTTATCATTATAGTCACTATATACCTTATAAAAATCAGCTACACACTCTCCACCTTTGGTTTCTACCCAAAACCATAATGACTCAAACATCCTAAGCTTAATTGCTTCTTCATTAGTTAAAAGTCTTGCTCCTAATTTGGCACAAGCATTTTCAGCATCCCAATAGGACATAGTTAAATTTGAAATAAATAATGTACCATTAGGCAATTCAACTTCTCTGTAATTTAATTTTTTACATTTGTACGGATGGGCCTCGCAACTATCCTCATTCGTGTCTCCACAAAATTCTCCAGAAAAACAATCTGTATTGCTGGAACAAGTTTTAACTTTATCTACACAAGCTCCTCCATGACATACTTTTGTGCCATTTTCACAACTAGTACCATCTTCTACTGGTTGACATCCCGACCTACATTGTACACATTCATCCAAGCCACAATCTAATTCTTTTTCACACATAATACGCCCACTTCCGTTAAGATATTCTGGCTTATCTTGAATTAAACAAATCCCATGTGTACAAGAATATCCTTCTGGACATGTCTTGTTTTTACATAAATCTTCTGGTGTCGTGCCACCTTCACCAGCATTTGTGATAAAGAAAAATCCCATTGTATTATCTTCTTCTTTATTACAAGCCGAAGCGTCTTCTGCTAATGTTCTATTTACTTCTACTTTGGTTGTTTGGTTGTTTTGAATACCTTCATAAACCATTTCACATACGCTTTGTGGTACATTTGAAATACTGAAATAGGCATCTCCTTCAATAAGAACTGGATCACTGATTATGTATCCAGCTTTAGATGTTGTTGGCCATTCTGATAACGATAAAGTTTGTCCCATAGCTACTTGGCGAACTAAATCAATACCACGCATATTAATATCATTAATAGTTTCATTCGCACGATACTTATCCATCGCATAGGAATATCCCACTATTGCACCAACACTTAATACACCGATAATCGCCAAAGTGCCTAGCATTTCAACCATAGAGCGACCGGATTCGTAGTTTTTAGTCATCTGACTTCCTTTCAAGTTTAAAATTAACGAAAAACCACCTTTATAAAAAAAGTGGCTGGAAGTTGAAGACTATTAAAGCGAATAGTGTGGCATATTAGTTACGAAATATCCATAACCTATTTTGCCGCCCTCCAGCCTTTGCTGGAAAGCATAATTTTTCATCCGTTTTCGTACGCGCTTTAAGAGGTCTTCACACCTCGGGGCAAAATACTTGCCTTGTGTTCAAGGTTAACAAACGTTACATTAAAATGCAACAGCTTTTTATTACATAATCAAAACTCCCTCACGGAGTCGCGAGGGAGGTGTTGATTTATTTATCGGAATAATCTTTTTTTCGTTTCTTTTTTCGGTTCTTGAACTTTTCAAAAGTTGTTTGAACCAGCACATACATCAGCGGAATAATAAACAACCCACCGATTGTACCAATAATCATACCCCAGAAAACCGGTACACCTAAGGCACGACGGCTTTGAGCGGCAGCACCGGTGGCAATAGCCAATGGTAACACCCCAAGGATAAAAGAGAACGCTGTCATTAATACCGCACGGAACCGTTCTTTTAATCCTTTAATGGCTGAAGCCACAATGGTGGCGCCTTTGGCCCGTTCTTCTTTGGCAAATTCCACGATTAAAATGGCGTTTTTACTGGCCAAACCGATGAGCAAAATGAGCCCAAGTTGTGCATAAATACTTAAGGGCATACCGGCAAAGAATAATCCGATCATCGCCCCGTTAATGGCAACGATTAAGGATAATAATACCGGAATCGGAACAACGAAGCTTTCGTATTGTGCCACCAAGAACAAGTATGCAAAGACAATAGCCAAAACAATTAAATAACCGATTTGACCGCTGGCATTTTTTTCTTGGAAACTTAACGTTGACCATTCAATGCCGTATCCTTTCGGTAATTTTTCTACCAATTTTTCAACAGCACTCATGGCCTCACCCGTACTAACCGTCGGTTTTTGAACAGCCATAACGGAAGCCGCCGGATATTGGTTGTATCGTTCCACGACTCGTGGCGCTAACACTTTTTTCAGTTCCACTAAAGAGCGCATCGGAACCATTTTTCCTTCGGCATTCGGAACGTAGAGTTCGTTAATGCTGTCAATATCATTACGGTATTGCCAATCGGATTGAACCATCACTTTATTAACTTGAGTTCCAAGGTTAATATCGTTCACGTAAGCCGACCCTAAATAACTTTCCATTGTACGGAAAATGTTGGTCATAGGAACCTTCATACTTTCGGCCTTCGTCCGATCAATATCTAAGAAGATATTTGGTGTTTTGGCGTTAAAGGTTGTAAAGGCATAGGCCAATTCCGGTGTTTGGAATAAGTTGCCGATAAAGCCCTGTAAAACGGCGTCTAATTTCGCATAGTCCGTACTGTCATGAGATTGCAAACGGATATCCAATCCGCTGGCATTTCCCAGTCCTGGAATGGCTGGCATTTCAAATAATTGGAAGTTTGCTTCAGGAAAAACAGATAACTTCCCGCGTAAACGGTTTAAGATGGCCGTTGAATAATCGGCATCGCTTTTACGTTCATTCCATGGTTTTAACACAATAAAGGACATGGCCACGTTTTCACCACGACCACCCATAAAGCTGAACCCGATGACGTCCGAAATATTTTCAACGCCCGGTTCCGTTTTGATGATTTCATTAGCTTTGGCAACCAATTCTTGAGTGCGTTTTTTTGAGGCCCCTTCCGGTAATTGTAAGCTCATGATCATAACGCCTTGGTCTTCTTCCGGAATAAAGGAGGTTTGAGCCGTTTTAAAGAGCACGCCGCCTAAAATACCCAGTAAGGCAAAAATAACCAAAATTACCGGTATTTTTTTGGCAATCACCGAAACGGATACGGCATAGTTATGCATAATCTTTGTTAAAGATTTGTTGACACCGTGCCAAAATCCTTTTTTATGATGTTTGATTTTCTTAATCAATAGGGAACACAAAGCCGGTGATAACGTTAAAGCGTTTAGCAGTGAGAACAAAATAGCCACACCGATGGTTACCGAGAATTGTTGATAGATTTTCCCTGTAATGCCGTCTAAAAAGCCCACAGGAACAAAAATAGCCAACAACACTAAGGATGTTGCAACCAAAGCCCCTGTAATTTCTGACATGGCTTTATAGGTGGCATCTCGTGCGTTCATATGTTCGTGTTGCATCAGGTGAATCACACGTTCCACAACCACGATGGCATCGTCCACCACTAACCCGATGGCCAGCAAGAGAGCAAACAACGTAAACATATTGATGGAGTACCCTAACGCCAACATCACGGCAAAGGTTCCCAAAATGGATACCGGAATGGTTAAGGACGGAATTAATGTGGCATAAAAATCTTGTAAAAAGAAATAACACACAAAAATCACTAACAACAATGTGAAAATTAATGTCAAAACCACTTCTTCCACAGACGCATCAATATACTTTGTAGAATCATAGGCAATGGTATAGGTTAAATCTTCCGGAAAGTATTTTTGCATTTCCACCAATGATTTTTTAACGTTTTCCATGGTTTCTAAGGCATTGGCACCGGAAGATAAAGAGATAGACATTGAAACGGATGATTTTCCGTTGAATAGGCCGGAAATGGAATAATTTTCTTGACCGATTTCAACACGTGCAATGTCTTTCAATCGGACTAATCCGCCTTGTTCCGCCGTTCTGACAATGATGTTTTCAAATTCTTTGGTTTCATTCATACGGCCGCTGGTTTGTAAGGTATAAACCATTGGCGTGTTTGATTCTGTCGGAGCCGCCCCGACTTTACCCAATGTCGGTTGATAGTTTTGGCTGGCAATAGCATTGTAAACCGTATTGACATCAATGTTTAAGGCCGCCATTTTATCGGCATTCATCCACACACGCATGCTGAGCTTTGACCCAAAGACTTGAACGTTCCCGACCCCGTTAATACGTGTTAAAGGACGTTGTACGTTGTTATAAATATAGTCGCTGAGTTCTTGTTCGGAATGTGTGTTGTTTGGAGAGGAGAAAACCAAAAAGCCCAATACATTGGAAGATTCCCGTTTTACGGCAAGACCTTGACGAGTCACCTCTTGAGGCAATTTGGGCGTTGCTTGTTGAATGCGGTTTTGCACTTTCACTTGTGCGATATCCGGATCAACGCCTGTTTTGAATGTAATGTTTAATGTATATGTGGAATCTTCAGATGTTGAGCTCATATACAACATATCTTCCACACCGTTTAATTCATCTTCCAAAGGAATCCCGATGGTTTTGGCAATCACTTCGGCACTGGCCCCCGGATAGGAGGTACGTACAGAAATTTGAGGGGGAGTTACCTCCGGATATAAGGCAATCGGTAATTTAAATAAGGAAATAATACCGACCAAAACGATAACGATAGAAATAACAAACGAAAAACGAGGCCGGCGAATAAAGGTTTCTGAAAACATTATTGATTGCCTCCGACTTTAGTGGTGTTGACTTTGATACCCGGACGGATTTTTTGTAAGCCTTGGATAACAACTTGTTCATCACCGTTTAAACCGCTTAAAACGATTTGTTTGTCTTCAATGACATCACCAAGAGTGAGGTATTTTTGAGATACGGTCCCTTCTTTATCTACCACCATAACATAGCTGCCGTTTACATCGGCGCTTAAAGCCATTTGCGGCACCAATAAGGACTCTGTTTTATCCGAAAAACCAACGTAAATGTCTACATAGTTGCCGGGGACCAATAAGTTATCGGTATTGGCCGATTCGACATAAACCGGAATAGTGGCGGTTGCCGGATTGACTTCGTTACCAAAGAACATATTTTTAGCTGGCATGCTTTCAACGGTTCCGTTTGGCAGAGCAATATCAATCATAACATTTTCGGCCGTTTGAGCATTTTTCATAAATTCACTGCGTTCTTTATCCGATACGGAAAAGACAACACGAATAGGGCTGGATTGGACAACTCTGGCCAATTTTTGAGAGTTCGGACTGACAAGATTACCGGTTGTAATTAAAGCTTTTCCGATATAGCCGGAAATTGGGGATTTGATTTCGGTATGTTCTAAGTTTAATTTTGCCATATCCAAAGCCGCTTTAGCTTGTTCTAAATTACTTTCGGCAATATCTTTTTCTTTATCGGAAACATATCCGCCTTTGTGCAACGTTTTTTTACGTTTGAATTCGGCTTCCAACTGTTTGACGGCAGCTTCGGCAGCTTGCACATCGGCCTTATACTTGCGTTGTTCAATGATAAAAATATTTTGGTCTTTTTCAACAAAAGCGCCATCTTTAAATAAAATTTCTTCCAAATAACCGGAAACTTGAGGAACAATATCGACGCTGTTGATAGCTTCCACTTCGGCAATGTATTTTTTCTTAGCGGATGTATCGCTTTTGCTTAAATCCGACACAAGCACATGAGGTGTTTCTTGGACAAAACCGGCACTGGACTCGGGAGCAAAACGTCCATGTAAATACCACCCTAAAGCACAACAGGCGACAGAATAGGTTAATTTTAATAAGATGCTTGAAACTTTGATTTTTTTGACTTTCATTTTTGTCCTCTTTTTTATGAAATAATTGAATTTTTATGCCCGAAAGCATATAGAAAAATGATGAAAAAATCAAGTTTAAAAATTATTTTATCACTTTTTTAATGATTTTTTGTTGGGTAATTGAATTACAATACTAAACGTGGCATTTGATGGTAATTTTGTGGAAAAAGCCAATAATCTATCGGATTTTTTGATGTTTAAATCGGCTGATAAATTTTCTTTATCTGTTTGAATAAATGTTTCTTTGTTGCCTATATCCGCCAAATAAGCCGGATGCCATTTTTTTATCCAACGAGAGATGGATTGAACGCTAACTCCAACGATTTTGGCAATATCATTCATGGACAGACCGGCAACATATAGGCTGTGGCTGATGAGTTTTGTGAACAATGGTTTGCCGGCTGGTGTGATTTTGGTAAATTGTGTGCCGCATTCCTTGCATTTATGGCGTTGTTTTCCAAAGATAAGGCCATTTTTGACGATTTGACGACTGCCACATTTTGCACATCTGATATCCATTTCTGTCCCCTCTTAATTAATGATGTTTTGATGATATCATTAAAAAAGTTATAAGGCAAATATTTTTCGGAATATCTTACATAAGCCCGTTTTTACGAAAAGAATAAATGCCTTGTTTGCCGATAATGATATGGTCATAAACCGTAATATCGGATATTTTTAAAATTTTCCGGAGTTCGTCTGTTAATTTGATATCGGCTTCGGATGGTTTAGGATCGCCGGACGGATGATTGTGAACTAAAATAACGGCCGATGCATTTAATGCCAAAGCACGGGCTAAAATTTCTCTCGGATAAACGGGCGTATGATTTATGGTTCCGTGTTGATGTTCTTCGGCAGCAATCAGATGATATTTTAAGTTCAAAAACAAAATATGAAATCTCTCATTATGCTTGTGGGCCAATTTTAAATAACAATAATCTTTAATTTTGTCAAAGCTGTTGAGCACGGAGGTGTTGGATATCTCTTGTTTTAATAATCGTTCACAAGCCGTCGGAATGATTTTAAGTGTCGCAGCTGTTGTTTCTTTAATACCCTTTATTTGCATCAGTTCCTCAGGCGTGGCATTCATCACGCCGGCAAATGAGCCAAAACGATTCAGTAAAGTTTTTGCCAGTGGTTTGACATCGCATCTAGGCAATGCCATCATTAAAATTAATTCCAATAATTCATAATCTGCTAACGACTCCCCACCGTGAGATAACAGCTTATTTCTTAATCTTTCTCTGTGTCCCAGATAATGTGGTTTTTCAGTCGGCATAGTTTTACTCATTATAAGGCGGGAAATCCCATCCTTTCGGAGATTTAGTGAAAATTTCAAAACCCGTTTCGGTAATACCGATAGAGTGTTCAAATTGGGCAGACAATTGTCTGTCTTTAGTAATCACGGTCCAACCATCGGACAGAGTTAATGTTTCATGTGTGCCGATATTAACCATTGGTTCAACGGTGAAAATCATCCCCGGGACAAGCTCAACCCCCGTTCCCGGCACACCATAGTTTAAAATATTGGGGCCATCATGGAAAACACGGCCGACACCATGGCCACAATAATCCATAACAACGCTGTATCCGTTTTTGTGGGCCACTTGCTCCATCGCATGACCGATATCGCCGGTTGTAGCACCGGGGCGACAGGCCATAATACCGGCCATCATGGTTTCGTATGTTGTATCCACCAATCTTTTGGCTTTGACCGATGGTTTTCCCACAAAAAACATACGGGATGTATCGCCGTACCATCCGTCTAAAATAACAGTTACATCAATGTTGATGATGTCTCCGGCATTTAAGATTTTCTTTTCCGACGGAATGCCGTGGCAAATGATATGGTTAGCGGAAATACACGTTGCCTTAGGATACCCGTGATAGCCACGACAAGCGGAAATGCCTCCCTTAGAGATAATAAATTCTTCCATCATCTCATCTAATTTGCCGGTAGAAATCCCCGGTACGACAAAAGGAGTGATGTAATCTAATGTTTCGGCAGCCAGCCGTCCGGCCCGACGCATGCCGTCAAATTCATCTAATGAATATAAGCTGATATTTTTTTTCATAACACGTATTATACATGAAACCCCAAAAAAATGCCAGTTCTTTTTTGACATTTTCAGAAAATATGGTATAGTGAGTATTGGAGGATACACCGCTATGATGAATAAATATCAACATTTTATTATTGTTGCCGTTATTGTGATAGCCATTTTATACTATTGGTTGCAAAATTCACCGCTGACAAATAATTAAAATCATTTTTAAATTGCAATACAAAAAACTGTCTCAATTGCAAGGAAATAGAATTGTATTTATTTTTAATCCAAAATGAATTTTTTTGCGGCCGCATGCATCATTGTGCGGACTTTTTCAAACGCTTTGGCTTCAATTTGACGAACCCGTTCGCGGGAAATACCAAAATGTTCCCCTAAATCCTCCAGAGTCATCGGATTGTCACTTAAATATCGATGACGCACAATAAATTGTTCTCGATCGGGTAGAGCCTCTACAGCCTCATCCAATAATTGTTTTTTTAAATTGAAATCTTGGGTATAGGCCAATGTTTCTTCCACAGTTTCTGTTGTATCGGCCAACATATCTTGATGGTTTGTTGCCGAATCTCCCGATAACGTTGTATTTAACGAAGAATCTCCGCTGAGGCGTTGTTCCATTTCCATCACATCTCGTTTAGAAACCCCCAACATTTTTGAAATATGAGTTGCCGTTTCTTCGTTTAAGGCCGTTTCCCCATATAACCCCAAACGAGATTTAATTTTGTGTAGGTTGTAGAACAATCGTTTTTGCGTTGCAACTGTTCCGATTTTGACTAAAGACCATGATTTTAGAATAAATTCGGATACGGCGGCTTTTATCCACCAAATGGCATAGGTAGCCAATCTAAATCCTTTATCCGGATCAAATTTTTTAATGGCTTGCATCAAACCGATATTGGCTTCTGAAATTAAATCCGATAAAGCCAATCCATAATGACGAAATGAGATGGCTACTTTGGCGGCTAATCTTAAATGAGATGTTGTTAATTGATGGGCGGCATCGATATCCCCGTGATCTTTATACCGTTTAGCCAACATGTATTCTTGTTCTGCCTCTAACATCGGAAATTTATTAATTTCAGATAAATACAGAGTCAATGAATTTTTTGAATAAAGCAGCGATAACGCATTTGGTGTCATTTTTATATCCTTTTCATAAAGCAATATCTTGACGGGGGAATCTTTCTAACTGAAGAGACAAGATTCACGATTAACCCATACTTTATGATTAATCATCAGGCAGTATAGCGAAAGCCCCCGAAAATGTCAAGAATATTTTTATTTATACTAAGGTATATGTTTCATTATGTATAATTTTGAATTTTATTTTCCATCATTACAGAAAATTGCATTACCACTGGTTTGTTTAAAGCCAATAGAGGTTCGCTTGTATACTTGACCAGTATAATTAATTTTATATAATCCTTGTTGGAGTGTTTTAGTAAATGAGCCAGAAGGACTGCCATGGGTTGCAGAATACCAACTTTTTCCATCTAATGTGATATTAACGGATTGAACATCGCCGTATTTATTGTTTCCTCCGTGTGCCCAAAAACTGTACTTACCCGTTTTAGGAACATACATATATCCTGTGGCTGTGATATTGGATGGGCCTGGATTTTTTCTGTCGCAATAGATGCTAAAATCAGATGTTTTTGTTCCGACCGCAACAGTTCTTCCTGTTCCACATCCAGCATTTCCTTGGGTAATAACAAGTCCTGAGTAACGGAAACCCATATTTGAACAAGTTGCCGTTAAACATTGTTGTTTTGATGCATTCCATATAGGTTTTGCAGCAGGACAGGCTTCGCAGACTTTCTTGGTGGCATTCCATACAGGTGTTGCAGCAGGACAAGCCTCGCAGACTTTCTTGGTGGCATTCCATACAGGTGTTGCAGCAGGGCAAGCCTCGCAGACTTTCTTGGTGGCATTCCATACAGGTGTTGCAGCAGGACAAGCTTCGCAGACTTTCTTGGTTGCATTCCATACTGGTTTTGCAGCAGGACAAGCTTCACACACTTTCTTGGTGGCATTCCATACAGGTGTTGTAGCAGGACAAGCTTCGCAGACTTTCTTGGTGGCATTCCATACAGGTGTTGCAGCAGGACAAGCCTCGCAGACTTTCTTGGTGGCATTCCATACAGGTGTTGCAGCAGGACAAGCCTCGCAGACTTTCTTGGTGGCATTC
>JAZKXP010000054.1:0-6027 GCA_045611665.1 Alphaproteobacteria bacterium
CATTGGGTTTCGACGCCCAGAAAATGGCACCCTTGCCACTTTCAATAAGAACTCTTACATACTTTTTTTTAAAATGCAAGGATTTTTTTACTAACGAATGGTTAATAACGTTTTTTTGTATTTAATTCAGCCCTTCGCCAAAAAAAACGAAGGGCTGAGGTCGGGAAAACGCGATTATTTATATCCCGCGCATCAACAATCTGGATAATCGTTCGGCAAATTTGGCGGGGTCTTTAACGGATTCGCCTTCGGCCACCAATGTTTGATCATATAACACCCAAATACTATCATTTAAATGCTCTGCCATATCGGTATTATCAACCAAATCCGCCAATTTGTGAATCAGCGGATGACGCGGATTAATTTCTAACACTCGTTCACTGGCAAAGTTAATTTGTTGCCCGTGAGCACGCATCAGGCGTTCTAAATTCATACTCATTTGACCGGCCGGCGTAATCAGTGCAATCGGGCTTTTGGTTAAGCGGTCTGTGGTTCGAATATCGCTGACAGATTCTGCCAAAATTTCCTTCATTTTGGCAATTAATTTATCGGATTCGGATTTTTTGAGAGCCTTTTGCGTTTCTTTATGGACCGGTTTGATTTTATCTAAATCCTCTGCCGCATGCATCACAGATACAATTTTTTTACCCTTATATTCCGTATAGGTTTGTACCCAAAATTCATCAATCGGATCGGTCAGCAATAAGACTTCAATATCTCGGGCGGCGAATCCTTCTAGCTGAGGATTAATGCGCAGTGTTGCCAAATCCGTACCCGTCAAATAATAAATATGTTGTTGCCCGTTTTTCATCCGAGAAACATAATCGGCAAATGTTGTCAATTCTTCAGAGTTTGTGGAATAAAAACGACACAAATCGGCAATGTCTTCTCGGTTATCGGATGGTTCATATAATCCCTCTTTAAACACAATGCCGAAAGCTTCCCAAAATTTGTTGTAATCAGAGGTATCTTCAGCCCGTTTTTTCAGCTCATTGATAATTCGACGAACGATACCCCGTTGAATTTTGCCCAGCACCGGTGTTTTTTGCAACATCTCACGACTGACATTCAGCGGTAAATCGGACGTATCTATCACACCGGTCATAAACCGTAAAAAGTGAGGCATTAATTCCGGCACATCATCGGAAATAAAGACGCGGTTCACATACAATTGTAAGCCGGATTTACGGTCGGGTTGGAACAAATTAAACGGCGGTTTTGTCGGACAGAACATCAAGGCTGTATAATCAATGGCCCCCTCTGCTTTATAATGCAACGTCATCCATGGTTCATCAAAGGCGTGAGAAACACTGTGATAAAAATCTTTATATTGTTGTGGTGTAATATCGGTTTTACTGCGTTGCCACAGAGCGCTGGACGAGTTAATCGTTTCTTTCAATTCCCCGTTTTTCAACTCAATCGGAATAGAAATATGATCCGAGTATTGACGCACCAAATGACGTAAGCGAATGGGCTGTAAATAATCCAGAGCATCCTCTTTTAAATATAGTGTGATAGCCGTACCGGATTTTGCCTTTTCATCAGGTGAAATCGTGTAAGTCCCCGTTCCATCGGATTCCCAAGTCCATCCTTCTGTATCGCCGGCTTTTTTCGTGCGAACAATGACTTTATCGGCAACCATGAAGGCCGAATAAAAACCGACACCGAATTGACCGATGAGCGCCATATCTTTTTGTTTATCCCCTGTCAAAGATTTAATAAATTCGGCAGATCCCGATCTGGCAATGGTCCCCAAATGATTAATTAAATCATCTTTATTCATACCGATACCGTTATCGGTAATGGTCAGTGTTTTTTCTTTGTCATTCGGCTCTAAAATAATTTTAAAGGCACCTGTTTCTTTTGCCAGTTCCGGATGAGTAAGTAATGCGTATCTGAGCTTATCACATGCATCTGAGGCATTGGAAATCAGTTCCCGTAAGAAAATTTCATTATTGGAATAAAGGGAATGAATTACGATATCTAATACTTTAGCAACTTCAGCTTGGAAAGTCATCGTAGATGATTGTGTTTCTGTGGTCATTTTTTCTCCTTAATAAAAACATCACTATGTATGCAAGATATATAATTTGTTTTTATTTTTTTGCAAGGGGAAAAATGCATCTTTTTGTGATAAAAAATCACTCGTTCGGAAGGGGTATAAAAATGACTTGACAAAAGGTAAAAAAAAGTATATAATGACGCATTCGAAAAATAACATGGGGAATAATATGAGCGCAAAAATTATTGTTTTCGCCAACGAAAAAGGCGGGACGGGTAAATCAACGCTTGCAATGCATATGATTGTGTCTTTAATGCGTGCGGGCAAAAAAGTAGCTAGTTTTGATTTAGATGCCAGACAAGGTTCTTTAACACGATATATTGAAAATCGTCAAACGTTTATGACGGAAAATGGTGTTCCTTTACCCATTCCTCAACACACCAGTTGGACGGAAGAAGTAGCCCGAATTTATACATTAAAGGGGCAAATTGAAAAAATCATCCATCAGGTAGATGCCATTGTTATTGATACGCCGGGGGCTCACAGTGCTTTAACGGCTGAGGCTATGGAAATAGCCGATGCCTTGGTGACGCCGATTAACGATTCTTTGGTGGATTTGGACGTATTGGCTTTAGTGGATGGTGAAACCATGAAAATTAAAGGTCCCAGCCACTTTGCTCAAACGGTATGGTCTTCCCGTCAACAACGCATGTTGGCCAAAAAACCGCCACTGAATTGGGTTGTGGTTCGCAATCGTATGCTTTATGCTAACAGTAAAAACTCTAAAGCTGTAGATGCTTTGGTGCAAGCTCTTTCTCGCCGTATTCACTTTACGATTTCCAATGGTTTTTCCGAACGTGTTGTGTACCGTGAATTGTTCTTAAAAGGGTTAACAATGCTTGATTGCAAAGAAAACGGATTAAATATGCCGATGTCCATTTCATCACTGGCCGCTCGTCAAGAGGTGCGGTGCTTGATGAATAATATTTTATCTGGCGGATTAAATCCGGCTCGGCCGACAGTATAATGGATTTAATTTATTTCTACTCCTTATCCCTCTTTTTTAAGGGGGATTTTTTATCAGTAAAAAAAAACGTGACTCGGTCTTTGGTTTTTAGTGTACAAAAAATACCATTTTTGCGATTTTCATGTTATTATCGACCGGATTTTTGTCTGTGCATACGATAGTCGTGATTATCCAATATGCGATCTTGGATTTTCAAAAAATCTTGGCTGGTTGTATTGTGCAGTAATCCGGCGACCACCAGAGTACTGCCCAGAACGGGTTGACCTGCCAAATAACAAGCTATACCGGCACCCATGATTTTTAATCCGTTTTTTTCTTTTTGTTCTTTGGCTTTTTGAGCATCAAAAAAATCACATTTTTCATCCCAATTCATAGTTGAATCATTCTGGTATTGTCGTAATGCCGTTTGAATCGCATGTTTTTTGTTTTTTTCACGTCTGTGAATGCCGAGTGCCGATAATCCGGCGATAGCAGATAATCCGATGACGTTATCTCGATGATCTTTATCCACCAGTGGCAGTGAAAGTAAAGCAGCTGCACATGTTGCCGTATTAAAAATTTTCATGGCAACCCATGATGGATGGAAATTATTGTAAGATTCTGCGGCCTCTTTAATTTTGGGCGGAATATACTCATGGTCCATTATGTCCTCACTTTCGTTTGATATAATACTCTATTATACCATAAATTGATAAAATGGTCAAACAGATTGAAAATTTTATTTATAAAACAATATGTTATAGAGATTTGATTTTGTCGGCAACAGAGCGTGCCGGATTAAACGCCGAAGATGGTTTTTGATGAATTTGTTTTTTACCCAACGGTGTGGCATATCCTTGATTGTATAAATCTGTGTGAAAGCGCTTATGTTTTTCGCTCATCATTTCATCCGGGGCAAAAATATAAACATCGGCTTTTGTGGCGCAACATTCCGAACACATAGAAATAGAATCGCCGGTTACCACAAGTGTATCGGCATGAGCCAACAATCCGAAGTATGGATTATCACCGCTATCCCCAAATTGATACAGATAGGATTTCTCAGGTAATCGCGAGCGAATAACCTCTATCACATCAGCTGGAGTCCGTCTGGACGTTGTGACCAATACAGACGCGGGATTTAAAGCCAATACATTATCCATTAATTGATGAGCCATATCGGTTGTAAAGGGTTTATCCTTTGTGGCACCGCCGACAATTAAGCTGAGGGTAGGGGCTGGAAAATGACCAAATTGCTCAGACCATTTGTCATATTCTGCTTGTAGTTTTTTTGGGGTAATGCGATGAGGTGCCCCAGATACCCGTAAGACATTTTTGGCACAACCCGAATAAGAATCATGCTTGGGAATAACCATTAAATCTGCTTCGTTAAAACCGGCAAATCCGACATTCATCAGATGAACGATTTTTGTTTTCCCCTGTGATTGGCGCTTAATCCATCTGGCAACGGGAAAAGACCGACGACCAGCACTTAAAACCACATCTGGCCATGGAGCTGTTAAATTGGTTTTAGACTCTGCCGTTAAGCCGATTAAAGACGCACCACGCAGAAAATTAGGTAAACGCACCCATTTGTCATACCGAATGTCTTTGCGTATGTGCGGCATGTTTAAAGCTTCGGCAATGCCGAGTAATTGATTGATGTTACCGGCTCGGTCGTCGGCTAAAACCCAAACAGTTGTCATTTTGCCATCCCCATTTGATAAAGCGGTGTCATTATTTTTTCATACCCTTTATTGTGGGATGCCTTAGGCACAACCGTTATTTTATCATCCGAAGCGATAAATTCTTGCGTTAATTCCGGCGGGACGACATTATCTTTTGCCCCGACAAAATGGTGTTGAGGAATTTTATCAAAATCCGCCTTTTTATCGGCCAAATTTAATGATTGAGTTAATGGTTCATCACCATGATAATCGCTCCATGCTTTGTGATCTAAGACACCGGCCAGAGTAATGATATAGGATATTTTTTCGGGATTTCTGACAGCAATTTGTCCCGCGATTTGAGCCCCGCCCGAATACCCGATTAAAACGGCCTTACTCGCACGGGCTTTTTTCATTAAATTGAACACCGCTTTTTCCATAGAGCCAATTACCTCTTCGGAAAAACGCCCGCTTGTCCACACACTTTCTTGACAAGCCCCCGCCTGTAAATATTGACAAGGACGCCCTAAATATACCACATTCGGATTCGGATCATTGGCGGCAATTTCTCGTAAAAATGTGCTTTTAGGAGTAGGATTATCGGTCGGATAACCTCGTCCGTCAAAGGCATTGCCATCACCCTCTATATAAATACGCACAGGTTGCCCAACGGCATCAACTTTAAACCAACTGGCCACCACAAAAGGCGGTACGGTTTGTGTTTGAAAGCGGTAATCGGTTAACACATTTTTTGCCGAACATCCACATAAACACGCTATTAAAAGAGTTATCAGTATTTTTTTCATATATTCAACCTAGCATAATTAAGGATAGTTGACAAGGCAATTTTTAATGCCCACCTGATTCATATAGGGATGAAAGGAGGGGGATTGTCATGCCAGGATGTGGATGCGGAACAAAAAAGAAATAATCGTTTTTAAGTGTATTTCATAAAGGTACCCCCTTGGCCGAGTTGTCGCCAAGGGGGGAGTTTATATGGATGGTATACCGAAAAACTACCGACAGACCGCGTAGTAGGAGCCGTCGCCGTAGGTGTAGTCGTAGTTGCGACCGTGGGCGGTGTAGACGTAACCACCGCTCAGGCGCACGCAGTACGCGAGGCAAGAATTGTACAAAATACTTGACCAAATATCCTTGCTCCCCATCTCGCTATATAACGCTTCACCAACCGATGTTTTAACGTGCTCACTACTCGAATAACCCGTCGTATCATCACTCGAATAACCCGGCGGATCATCATCGTTGCGGACAACGATATCTTCTACAGTTAATAATTGTTTATTCCCTAACGCTTTACATGCCGATACGGCATCCCACCAACTCATGGGATC
>JAZKXP010000055.1:0-12430 GCA_045611665.1 Alphaproteobacteria bacterium
GGTTTTGCAGCAGGACAAGCTTCACACACTTTCTTGGTGGCATTCCATACAGGTGTTGCAGCAGGACAAGCCTCGCAGACTTTCTTGGTGGCATTCCATACAGGTTTTGTAGCAGGACAGGCTTCACAAATATTCAAATCGTTACATCTGGGTTTGTCAGCAGAGCATGCTGTATGAGATAAGCACTCTACACATTCATGCTTATCGGCATTGTACCAAATTTTTTCACCACTTGTTGCCTCAGAACATGTCTTGCATTGGGATAATTCTCCAAAAGAACCGTTCCAAACCGGCGTGTAAGTCGGACAACATTCGCATGCAATAGGTCCCATAAAATCAGAATATGGGCATGAAAAATCTGCTGGGCATAAGCACATATCATCTGTCAACACCTTGTTACCATTATCACAAACACATACATCAGCTTCTTCATGTGTGTCTTTGGGGCAGGTACAGAAATTGCCATCTTTTGAGCGTTCAAATGTAACAGGACAGCCAAAGCACGTATTTGTTTCGGTATTACAAAAACCACTTTCTGAATTGCTAGCACAATCATCGTCAGATAAACATTCAACACATGTTTCATCATCTTTTTGCACGGTGTTATCCGGACATCTGCAGTCTGTTCCTGTCCAGATAAAAGGAGGGGTTGCACATTTAATGCAAATGTGTGTACGATTATGGCATTTTGTTCCGCCTTTACAATCTGTGTCGGTTTTACAAAAATTTTCCCCGCCGATAATAATGTCCATGCCTCTCGCTTGAAGATCGGAAGCATAAACAATTGATATCATACCGATAACGGCTAAACCAATACGAAACAGGTATTTCATAATATAAATCCTCCTTTTTTTTTAATTATACTCCCATTCTAGTACGATAACACATACAAATGCAAGCTTAATTTTTTTGTAATTCTTCCCCGAATACCGCCACTTTCTTCAGGAACCGGCGTATAGACAACCGCAGACGTATCAAAACGCATCACATTGGCATAGGCGGTCTCAATAGCCTGATAGGCAGAGGCGGCTTTGGCCAATGCCGCTGTTTGCTCTGTATTGTTTGTGCCGGTCAGGCGAGGTTTAATGGATTGTATGATAGCTAAATTTTGTTTAGCTTGAGTGATGAGCCGTGGAATAATAACAATATGTGGCAAAGTTTGTTTCATTTGTTCCATTTTTGAAATCATCTGCATGGCGGATTTTTCCATTTTTTCTGCGGCATGAACATAATTCGTGGCACTTTCAGCCGCTGCTTTTTGAGCCTCTTGAGATTTTTGTATTGCAATGCGTGCTTGCTCTAAAATCATGGCGTTTTGTTCTTCGGTTCTATTTTCTTTTAACAATAGTTGATTAACAATACTCAAGGCATCTAACGCATTTTGCATTAAGGCCTTTGCGGTGTCATCGGCAGAATCTTTGATGGCATCAGAGGCTTTTTGGACAGCTTGAGAGGCTTGTTCAATAGTTTGTTTAAATGCTTTTTCTTTGGTTTGTCGTGCTTGTTCTGCTAAAGCGGCTTCTGCTTGTTGTTCGGCTTGCACTTTTGCATTTACATCTTTTTGGACTAATCCTGCCACCATATTGGATAAATCGGAATAATCGGCTCCGTAAGCTTTTTGAGCTTTGTTCATTTCAACACTCAATATTAATGGCGGATATCCGTTTAATCCGTTGATTTGGAAAGGAGCGGAAAGACTTAATACAGAGGCCGGTATATTCCAAGTAATTTGAGCCGGAGAAGCCGTTGCTACCGGTGTTTTTATCGTCATATCCATGAACCGGACAATTCCTTTTGCAATGGAAAAGGCTCCGGATGCCGATTGAACGGGTGTTTTTCCCAAACTGGTGATGCGTTGCATTTGGGTGTCAAATGCTTTTTTTGCCATATTTTGTTGTGTAGCTATTTTTACCAGAGGTTCTACTTTGGCTAAATCAAGGCCGATAAATTGCCCGTCAGAGAATCCGGCGACACCGTTTCCGTTTAAATTGTCCGCCATGTCCGCTATCGAAGAACCGGAAGCCGTAAAGCTTCCTTTGAGGCCCATTTTTCCCCCACCGTATGAAAATTTATTAACAATCATAAAGTCGGGGCGTACGGTCAAATCTGCGACCTCTACATCGGCTTTAATGGTTGGGGTTGATACATAAGATAAACTGCCGGCGGCATTAAATTTAGCATTTGAATTGCCACGTTGAATACCGGAGAATTGGGATAAATTCAGTACCTTATCCTTAAATGTAAGGCCTAATTTAGCCTCGTTTAAGTCTAAGACTTTATACGACAAACGGCCGGCATTTAATCGTAGGGTAATATCCCAATCATCCCATTTGGAAAAATCAAATGTCTTTTTTGATAAAGCCCCGCTTGTGCCGGTTAATCCGGCCATTTTCGGCATGATTCGTTCAGCCTCTAAGGCTGGAGAAGAGGCATTGATAATCAGTTTTTTTGTGCCGTTGTCCGTATAGGTGAGGTTTCCCATCACTTTTTGAATTCCGACACTGATATCCGCATTGTTCAACGTAAAGTCAGATGAGTGACCGTTTAAAATACCTTGAGCTCTTAATGCTCCGTTCAGATTTTCAACCGGCTTTGTATCGGCATTTATGAGTGTTAAGAATTTATGGAAATTTGGATGAGAGATATTGAAATTAAAATCTTTCAGCTTAGTTGTGTCGTCTAAAAACGCCGCTGTCCCGTTTATTTTTAACTCGGCATCATTTAATTGAGCCATGATATTGCTTTTCCATAAATCATCCGTATTTGTTAATGACCCCGCTATTTTTGTTTGATCGGCAGTGTTTAGTAACGGTAATGAGCTGATTAAACCGGCACGGCCCAAAAATAAAGGCATTTGAGAGGCAGAAAAGCTGAATGATAAATTTTTAACGGCAGCGGTTTTTGTCCCGATATCGGAAATGATACCGGCACTTTTTAATGTCGCCGTTGCGACACCGGAAAATTCGGCATTTGTAATGGTTAAATCCCCGTCTTTTATCGTTCCGGATACGGTCGCCTTTGTTATTGGTAAATTATGCCATGTAACAGCATCTAAAGAGGTTTGGAAGGACACATCGGCATCTGTCAGATATGAAGCTTCGGAAATTGTTTTTTTAATCAATTTTGGCAAATCGGACAGGCGTGTTTTTTCTTTAGGTTCTGTCCATCCCGTATAGGTATCTGTATTAAGATTGCTGATATTTAATTTTATTGTCGCCTTTTTTAGATTATCTGTCGCAAAGGCAACCATACCCGTCACAGAGGTATTATCGATATCCAAAGTACTCAGATTAACGGAGCAGGCGTTTGGAGTCCATATGATGGTTGCATCCGTTCCTATGGATTTGATGAGTTTTCCGATAGGCACGGATGGGGTTTTGTTTTCCGGTGACGATTGAGACATTTCAGACACGTTTAATCCCAAAAAGCTAAATAAAGCTTCCGCATTGGTTGTTTCCCCTTTGACATGTGTTTGCAGATAAGGCGTGTTTTGATTTATGCCGTTATTAATGCGGAACACGACAGGCATATTGCCGGGAAGAACGGCTTTTGCTGAATTGATGTCGATTTGGTTCTTGTTTAAGATAACCGCAGCGGTCATATCTTTGACCGTACCGGTTGGTAAAATCAACTGAGGAAGAGTCACGTTCATTTGGACGCTTGGTAAGGTGACGTCTTTTTCAATTGTTGACCAATTTAATTTATCAAAATAGGGTTTGAATATATCATAGTTGAGTGAACTGACAGCCATCTCTCCTCGATAAGAAGCCGGGGCTTGAGGTGTTTTTGGTGTGTGCGTTACGGTCATTGTTAAAGCAAACGGATCCGTATCCGGCCCAAAACGTAAAATCAGATTTTTTAATTTGTTTTCTAAAGGAGCAATCTCAATGGCAAAACTGCCGACAGCCGATTGTTTCAGGGTGTCGTTCAAAACCGGAATACCCAATTCGGTTAATAATGGTTCAGGATTTGTCACAGAAAAAGAAGCATCCCCCGATATGACTTTTTTGGGGTCATTTAGAGTCACTTCTCCATTAAAGTCTAAATTTAAACCGCTGTCTTTTTCACGAATAACAGCAGATAGTTTTGTTGGTATATCGTTTGTTATGGAATCGATTTTGAGGGTATTGGAGTAGTTTTTAGAGCCGATTAAGAGTGTCCCATCAAATTGATAAGGGCCCCTTAAAGATGTGACGATCAGATCTCCGTTAATGTTTTTAAGGGTTTTTGTTTGTTCGGTTACCTTGTTGTCATAAAAAATAGTACCGTTTTTGATATTCAATCGGTCAATTTTCATACTGGCAGAAGGTTGTGCCTCCCCTAAAAATTGTGTATCGCTGATATCGGCATCCGGTTCGGAAAAAAACGAAAAATCCCAATTGGCACGGTTACTGGCCAATCGTTCTAAATTCAATGTCGGATTGACAACTTCTACATTCTTAATCACAAGTGGAGATTCAAACAAAGACCCCCATTCAATTTGAATTCGTAAACTGTCTGCCGTCAACATGTTTGTTTTATCACTGCCGGAATGATTAGACAAACGGATGCCGTTCATAACCAACGTTGGCATAGGCAGCCATTTAAAGGAAGTATTGCCGGATACCGTCATCTTTCGGCCGGTCAAATCGGAAACAGCCGAAATAATTTGTTGTTGATAACTGTCGGCATTTAAAGAACGCGCCAACAAATAAACAATCGTTCCTGAAAATAAAACGGCGATGGTTAAAATGATTAAAATAAATTTTTTCATACGGCATAACTCCTTGTTTTTTTATTTTATAGCATAAAAAAAAGGCTTTTGAAAAGAGGATTCGTCAAAAATTATTTTCTTTTTGGGTAAATTAAATGTTTTTCTTCCAAAAATACGGGAAAAAAATCATTAAAACGGCAATAAATTCCAACCGCCCCAGCAACATGGCAAAAGACAAAATCCATTTGGCGGTATCTGGCAATAAAGCAAATGTTTTATCCGGTCCAATCATGTTGCCGAGTGCCGGTCCTACGTTTGAAATGGTTGCAATAGCACCAGATAGACAGGTAATTAAATCCAATCCAAACAAAGATAAAACTAATGTTAAAATGCCGGCTGAAAAAAAGTATAATCCGATAAAAACCATGATGCCGATTAACATATCGTCATTGATGGGTTTTTCTCCATATCTGGGAACGAAAATGCCGTGTGGTTGCGTAAGTGATTTCATGCGTGTTTTTATGGTTTTAATTAAAATGTTATATCGAAACATTTTTATGCCACCAGATGTGGAACCAGTACAGGCGCCGGTCAACAATAAAATTAAGAAAAAGACAATGGCAAAATTGCCCCATAGCATATAGTTTTCGGTGGCATAGCCTGTGGTTGTGACGATTGAAACAACACTAAAAATACTGGAACGTAAAACAGTAGTGAAGGAATCTAATCCAAACGAAGCGTGATACCAACGGTATAATGATAATAACATAACAGACCAAAAAACTACCCAAAAGTATGTTTTGATTTGTTCATCATTTTTAATTGTATTCCATTTACGCTTTACGATTAACAAACCGATAATTAAAGGCAAGCCCGATATAGCCATGAAAAAGGCAATAATCCATTCTACGGCAGGATTATGGAAATAACCGATGGATGCATCTTTGGTTGAAAAACCGCCCGTTGCAATAGTTGTCATTGCATGATTGATGGCATCAAAAATACTCATGCCGGCCATCCATAAACAGACGGCACATGATAAAGATAACAATAAGAAAAAGTAGATAATGCCACGTAAAGTTTGTGCCATTTTTGGAGCCGATTTATCTGATTTTTCGGTGGATTCCGTTGTGAAAAAATGCATGCCGCCGATGTGTAAAGAAGGGAGCACGGTTAAAGTTACGACGATAATTCCAAGCCCCCCCAACCATTGTGTTAAAGAACGCCACAATAACAGACCGTGATCCATTGTATCTAAATTTGTAAAGATAGTGGCTCCGGTTGTTGTTAAGCCTGACATGGATTCGAAAAAAGCATCTGTAAACGAAACATCATATTTTGAAAAATAAAATGGGAGTGCGGAAAATAACGCAAACACCAACCAAATGAGAGTTGTGGTTAAAAACATTTCTTTTGCCCGTAGTGGTTCGGGATCAGTTCTAAATAATTTTCGGCCGATAAGACCGCATAAGACGGTAAATGAACCAGCTAAAAAGAAAGGTGTTCCTGTTTCTTTTCCATGATTAATATAATCGGCGATGCCGGGTATAATCATGCCGATTCCGCAGATAATCATCATTAAAGCCGTAATGGAAAAAATTAATTTAAAACGCATTTTTAACCTCTTTTAGGGATAATTTATAATTTATTGTGGAAAATTACAATCAAAAAGTGTATAATAAAAAGAACAAAACAAGAATAAATACATAAAGAGGATTTGAAAATGCCCTATTTTGACGCTCATTTACATCTTGTGCCGGATGACGTAATTTTGCGTGCGGTGGCTAAAAATGTGCGCACTTTTTTTGTAAATGCGACCAGTCCAAAGGATTGGGCGCCCGTGCTGGACCAATCTAATCGCTTGCTTGGAATTTATCCGTGTTTCGGGATACATCCGTGGTTTATTCGGGATGAAGTACCTTTTTGGGAGAAAGAGTTACGTAAAATTTTAAAGGAAAATCCAATTGCAATGGTTGGGGAAATCGGTCTGGACGGGACACGGCCTGATATGGATAAACAAATGGATATATTCTTTCGTCAAATGAAAATTGCCGATGAAATGGGGCGGGCTGTTCATATTCATTGTGTCAAGGCATGGTCTCAGATGTTGGAAATTTTGGGGCAATTTAAAGGCGTGAAAATTTTAATGCACCGTTTTTCGGGGGATGAAGTGTTGGTGCAAAAGCTGAGGTTTTTGAATGCATATTTTTCGGTGTTAAATGCCAATGTGTTATCCGTTATTCCCGATAACCGTGTTTTGGTGGAAACGGATTCGCCGGACGGATTGAAAACACCGGAAAGCATACCTGATTTAGTGGATAGATTACGCTTACAACCGGATTATATTTGGCAAAATTTGGAGTTGTTTTTGGATGGAAGATAGATTATCAAGAACACGTTTATTGTTGGGTGATGAAGTGATGGAAAAACTCGCCCGTTCTACAGTTATGGTGGTCGGGTGCGGTGCCGTTGGCGGATTTGCGATTGAGGCGTTGGCACGTAGCGGTGTCGGCAAACTCATTTTGGTGGATTTTGATGTAGTCAAGGAAAGCAATATCAACCGTCAGATTTTTGCCCTTCACTCTACGCTCTATCAAGAAAAGGCCGTTGTCGCCCGTAATCGTATTCGGGATATTTCACCGGATATCAAGGTTGAAATTTTACCGGTTTTGGTGAATGCCGATACGATAGAGGAAGTGTTAGACAGACGTGTTGATTTTGTGATTGATGCGATTGATACCCTTAATCCCAAAACGATTTTGATTGAACAATTGATGGGTCGAGGCATTCCGTTTATTTCCAGTATGGGGGCGGCTTTAAAAACAGATGCGACAAAAATTGCGATTGTGCCGATGAAAAAAACCATACATTGTCCGTTGGCTTTTTTTGTACGCAAACGGTTGCGCAAACGGGGTGTGGAGTTGACTTTCCCCGTAGTGTATTCATGTGAAGACGTATCGCAAAAATTGCATTTAGAAATGCCGGATACGCCCGAAAATGAAACAGGGCGAGTGCGTCATAATATGGGGTCTTTACCGACCATAACGGGTATTTTCGGATTGTTGTGTGCAAATTATGCGATTGAGTATTTAAGGGAACATAAGTAATGAGTGATATTTTTGATTTTGATGAGGCTGATTTCACCTCAGCTGAACCGGTAAAAGCAAAACATGAACCGGAATTTTTAAAGGCGCTTAATCCTGAACAATACCAAGCTGTTACCTCAACCGAAGGGCCGGTGTTGGTGTTATCGGGTGCCGGAACGGGAAAAACACGAGTGCTGACGACCAGAATTGCTTATATTTTAGCGATGGGATTGGCACGTTCTTGGGAGGTATTGGCGGTGACTTTTACGAATAAGGCCGCCAAAGAAATGAAAGAGCGTCTTGAAAAAATGGTGGGGCCGGATGCTCGGTCCGTATGGCTGGGAACGTTTCACCGCATTGGTGTTCGTATTTTAAGTAAATATCCGGAATGTGTTGGTTTAAAACAGAACTTTGTCGTGCTGGGGACAGATGATCAAGAACGCCTTATAAAACAAATTATGCAAGGTGCCGGTGTTGATATTAAACGCTATACACCCGCCACAATGTTGGATATTATTCAGCGGTGGAAGGACAGAGGGTTGGCACCTTCGGCTGTAACCGGTGCTCAAAACAGTGGTTTTTGTGAGGGGCGGGCGCTTGGGTTTTATCATGTGTATCAACAACGCCTGAGAGAATTAAATGCCGTTGATTTTGGGGATTTGTTGCTGTTGCCGTTAGAGTTATTTAAAATTCGGCCCGATATTTTGGCCGGATATCAAAATCAATTCCGTTATATTTTGGTGGACGAGTATCAAGATACGAACATTGCTCAATATATGTTGCTGAGATTACTGAGTAAAGCCTATGGCAACTTGTGTTGTGTCGGAGATGATGACCAATCCATTTATTCGTGGCGAGGAGCCGAGGTTGAAAATATTTTGGGATTTGGTAAAACGTTTGCAGACGCCTTAACTATTCGTTTGGAACGCAATTATCGGTCTACCGAACATATTTTAGGGGCGGCCAGTGCGCTGATTTCCAATAACTCAGGCCGTCTTGGTAAAACATTAAAGGTGGCTGATGAAAATGCAGAAAAAGGGGAGCGTGTCAAAGTATCCGGTTATTGGAATGGTGGTGATGAGGCCGAAAAAATCATTCAAGAAATTGAGGTGCAACAAGCTCGTGGCACATCTTTGTCAAATATGGCGATTTTGGTACGAGCTTCCTTCCAAACACGTGAATTTGAAGAGGTGTTGCTGAGGTATGGTATCCCCTATAAGGTGATTGGCGGATTTAAATTCTATGAACGTGAAGAAATCCGGGATGCGGTGGCTTATTTGCGTTTGATTTTAAACCAAACGGATGATTTGGCATTTTTGCGTGTGGTTAATAAACCGCGCCGAGGCGTTGGTGATAAGGTTATTGAGGCATTAACAACGGCCAGTAAAACACATGGGGTTTGTTTATTTGATGCGATTGCTTGGGCGGAGTTAAAGCCGGCTGTGCGCAAAACATTAGATTGGTTTGTGAATTTGATTAAAGAGGCGAAAGAATTATCCAAAAGTATGAATCCGGCACAATTAGCCAGTAAAATTTTGGAAGATTCCGGATATATGACAATGTGGCGTATGGATAAATCCGTAGAATCCGATGGACGTATTGAAAACATTAAAGAATTGTACAATGTTTTGGGTGATTTTGCCAGTTTGAATGAGTTTTTGGATTATGCCGCTTTAGTAACGGACACGGATGATAAAACAGAAGGCGAGCAGTTGGTGGTTATGACCTTGCATGCATCCAAAGGGTTAGAATTTGACAATGTATTTTTACCCGGTTGGGAAGAAGGTGTTTTCCCTCATCAAAAAGCATTGGATGAAGCCGGTGATGAGGGATTAGAGGAAGAAAGACGTTTGGCCTATGTCGGGATTACTCGAGCGAAAAAACGGGCGTATATTTCTTATGCATCTAGCCGAAAAATGTATGGACAATGGCAAAATCCGTTGCCCAGTCGGTTTGTAGATGAATTGCCAGTGGATCATATTTTGGATTGTACCGAAAATGCAATGGGCCGTCGTGGGGCATATGATCGCATTGATCGTTATGTGGCCGATTTGGAACGAAAAGGTAAAACATTTGCATCGTTTGATAATTGGACACCCAATTATACACCGGTTAAAAAAACAAAACGTCTTGGCAAAAGGGTGTTCCATGACTCTTTCGGATATGGGACGGTTATTCGGGAAGAGGGCGATCGTTTAGAGGTGCACTTTGATGATGTGGGCCCGAAAAAAGTTTTAGCCCGATTTTTAGAGGCTGTTTAAGAGTCAAACACAAAAGACTTGAGAATTTGCAAAAAATGTGATAGACTTCCTTTCGCATTTCAAGAAAGGGCTTTAAATGATTTTTTCAAAAACAGAACGACGCCTTAGTTATCGGTATTTGCGTTCTCGTAAGCAAACGGGGTTCGTATCGGTGATTGCCGGTTTTTCCTTTTTGGGAATTATGTTGGGCGTGGCGACCTTAATCATTGTGATGAGTGTGATGAATGGGTTTAAAGAGGAACTCTTGACACGTGTTTTGGGGATTAATGGTCAAATGGGTGTTTATCCGGCTTGGGGGGATACGCTGGCTGATTTTGAAAAGAAAAAGATGGATGTGTTGGCTGTTGCCGGTGTGTCGGCCGTTATTCCGGTGGTGGATGGTCAGGTTATGGCATCATCCGAAAACAGTTCTTCCGGTGTTATGGTTCGGGGTATGCATGCCGATGATTTTAAAAACCGTGATATTTTAATGGATAAATATCGGGGGGCTGATTTGGCCGAATTTGAAGGCAATGCCGTTATTTTGGGGTATCGGTTGGCCTCTAAAATGGCCGTTAGAACCGGAGATACAATTACGCTCGTTTCGCCTAAGGGAAATATTACCGCCTTTGGTACAATTCCGAAAATGAAATCATATCGGGTGCTGGGGGTATTTAATACCGGTATGTTTGAGTATGACGGTAATTTTGTTTTTATGCCCTTGTCTGAGGCTCAAAAGTTTTTTATGACAAAGGATCGTGTTTCTCATTTGGAAATTTTTACCCATAAAAACGCCGATATTGAAACCGTTTTAAAGGGTGTTTTTGATGTGGCTGGTGAAGATGCTCAAGTGTATGATTGGCGTTATACGAATCAAGCCTTTTTCAATGCGATTGAAGTGGAACGCAATGTCATGTTTTTGATTTTAACATTGATTATTGTTGTGGCGGCGTTTAACATGATTTCCGGTTTGATTATGTTGGTAAAAGATAAAGGAAAAGATATCGCCATTTTGCGCACGATGGGTATGACCAAAGGGGCTGTGCAACGCGTATTTTTAATGGCTGGCCTGATTATTGGATTCGCCGGCACTTTTGCAGGGTTAATCTTGGGTTTGCTGTTTTCCTATAACATTGATGCGATAAAGGAATGGTTAGAAGGATTATCGGGTCAGGAATTGTTTTCGGCCGAAATTTATTTCTTATCCCATTTGCCGGCCAAAGTAGATTTAACCGAAGTAACGGTTGTGGTCGTGATGTCTTTGGTTTTAAGTTTACTGGCAACTTTGTACCCGTCTTGGAAAGCCAGTCGTACAGATCCGGTGGAGGCGTTAAGATATGAATAAAGCGGTTTTGGAACTTAAAAATATTCAGCGTCATTTTGGTAAGGGTGAAACAATTACCAATGTATTAAAGGGCATTGATTTAAAAATTAATGCCGGCGAAATTGTGGCACTGGTTGGGCCATCCGGTTCGGGCAAATCAACACTGCTTCAAATCGCAGGGCTTTTGGATACACCCAGTGGTGGAACGATTTTTGTAGCGGGCGAAAATGCCTCAAAGGCCAGTGATAAAAAACGCACAAGTTTGCGTCAAAATTATATGGGATTTGTGTATCAAGCCCATTTACTGTTGCCGGATTTTAGTGCTTTGGAAAATGTGATGATGCCGATGTTGTTAGCGGGCATTAAGGAAAATGAGGCCAAAGAGCATGCCGTAAAATTATTGGATATGGTGGGACTTTCTCATCGGTTGACACATCGGTCAGGGCAACTGAGCGGTGGCGAACAACAACGGGTGGCAATTGCCAGATCTTTGGCGAATAATCCTAAATTGTTGTTGGCCGATGAACCGACGGGGAACTTAGACCCAAAAACGGCCGAAACGGTATTTCAGATGTTATTGGATGTGGTGCGGCAAACGGGTTTAAGCGCTTTGATTGCGACACATAATCCGGAACTGGCCGCCAGAATGGACAGAAGAATTACAGTAGAAGACGGAATTTTGAAAGAGTTAAATTAACATGATGACCCCCGAATTTATTCACTTGCGTGTACATACGGCTTATTCTTTGTTGGAAGGTGCCATTAAGGTTGAAAAACTGGCAAAATGGGCCCTTGATAACAATATGCCGGCGATTGGTATGGCCGATAGTGGAAATATTTACGGGGCGATGGCGTTAGCTAAGGAGGCCGCCAGTAAAGGTGTCCAACCGATTTTGGGATGTCAGTTGTTGATTAAATCTCCCGAGCGTGAAAAAAATGCGTTTAAAGTGGAAAAGCCAACGTATGACAAAGTTGTGGTGTTGGTTCAATCCGAACAAGGATATCAAAATTTATTATTGCATTTTACCCCGTATTATATGGGTGAAGATAAGCAAGCTCAACCGCACTTGACATTAGATGAGTTGAT
>JAZKXP010000056.1:0-1632 GCA_045611665.1 Alphaproteobacteria bacterium
CATTCTTTCAAACGTTTGCCTATACACTTTACTGATATTCAATATCAGTCCGTCTCATAGTTCCAATGCACTAAACAGCCTCGTCTATCATATAAACAGCCAACAACTGCCCGTGCATCCGTCTCTTCTAAACATATTAACTCTGTCTTAACAACTTTTTGCGTCAACCGTTCGTCGGCGCGGTAAGGATTACTATATAGAAAACTTTTTCAATTGTCAAGCACTTTTTTAATCTTTTTTTAATATTTTTTGATTTATTTTACAATTTATTAATTTTTAAGGCTTTTTTAATATTTTTCACCCCCAATAAAGTAAAAAACACATAAATAAAGCGACGACTACCTTATTTTTTACATCTGTTTCAATGGCAAAAAACGCCCTAAAACCTCAAACATATTATCAAAACGAATCGTTGACACGACAAAAAGAATGCAATAGTATATGAAAAAAAGGAGAAAAATATGCATCCACTCAATCATTTTAAATATTGCCCCAAATGTGGGAGTGACCGATTCGCTCCAAACACAGAAACTTCAAAAAAATGTGAGGTTTGCGAATTTGAGTTTTTCAAAAATCCGGCCATTGGATGCGGGGCCGTTGTTTTTGATGAACAAGACAGACTGCTATGTATTCGCCGATTAAAAGACCCTGGGGCCGGGTTATTAGGGCTCCCCGGCGGATTCGTGGATTTGGGCGAAACTGTGGAACAAGCAGTCGCCCGTGAAACTTTGGAAGAAACGGGCATTATCATAGAGGTTGGCGACTTTTTAGCCAACATTCCCAACTCTTATATATATAAAGGCGTTGAACAATATCCATTAGATTTTTATTACAGTGGTAAAATCGTAGACATGTCCGGTATGCGCCCACAGATTGGGGAAACAGCCGAAATTTTATTTATACCCCGTGATGAAATTAATATCGATTCGTTTGCAATGGCATCTTGCAGAGAATTGTTGAGAGGGATTTTGGGGAGATAATGCGTGCGTGAGGTAAGGTGATAACTCAATTAAATAAAATTCGCCGATATTCTGGAAGTATCGGCGAAAGACAAAAATACACCCCTATTAAAAAGCCGAAAAACTACCGACAGACCGCGTAGGGGGAGACGGTGTTGCGATCGTAGCCGCTGTTGACGTCACCACGGTCCAGGTACACGTAGTACGCGAAGCAAGAAACGCGCAAAACATTTGACCAAATCTCGGGATATCCACTGCTGTTCCAGCCTTTTTCGTATAAAGCATCCCCTAACGTACTATTAACTAAATCCTGACTGCTAGAATTAGTTTCATCAAAGCCATCTACTAAATCTGATGGACTTAACAGCTGTTTATTCCCTAACGCTTTACACGCCGATACGGCATCCCACCAACTCATGGGATCATTTGATATATAATACGTGGTATCGGCTATCTTCACCGTTCTAAATTGAGGCTCAGCTTCTGCACAATTATCACTAGGGGTCGGATTATAACAACTGCCACCGGCGTCATTTTTATCCGCACAATAATAACCTTTACCACAATTACATGTTTCAGCTTGACAAGTTTCTCCGACGCACCAACCGGATTGACCATCTACTGTACATTTGGCTTCGTAATCAGATACCGGCACGCATGTTTCGTTTTCACA
>JAZKXP010000057.1:0-21735 GCA_045611665.1 Alphaproteobacteria bacterium
TTGAAGAACTTTCTTCTTTGCGCAAGAATGACGATTTGAAAATCCGAAAACTTCACAAGCGTAATCATTCGCCGCGGTTACTCTTTCGTTTAAATCGATTGAAATAATAATACTTTTTGATGTTTCCGGTATAAAAGGATCCAGTGGATTTTTTGTGTTTCTTTTAGCTTCTTCTAATTCTTTTGCTTGCTTGGCATTTTGTTCAATCATATTGGATAACTTTCGGCGCAAGTGTTTAGAACGATTCATAAAAACAAAAGTCAGCAAAATAAAAATTAATGTTGTAACAAAGAAAAAGCCTTGTACAATAGCAAAACAATTAACACCTTCAACCATAAAAATACCTCATATTTGTTAAAATCTGACTTTAGATTAACGACATTTTAATTTTAAGACAAGTAAAAAAATGCTTTTTCTTGACTTTTTTTTTAAAATAGGGCATTTTATAGAAAAAAAGAGTCAGAAAATGAAAAAGAATGAATTGGAAATATTAGTTGATAAAGGGTATGAATACGGTTTTGAAACGGCCGTAGAAAGTGATGTCGCCCCTAAAGGATTAAATGAAGATGTGATTCGTTTTATTTCGGCTCAAAAAAATGAACCCGAGTGGTTGCTTGACTGGCGGTTAAAGGCTTATCGACACTGGCTGTCCATGACTGAACCGCATTGGGGTAAATTAACTTATCCGCCGATTGATTATCAGGACGTGTATTATTGGTCGGCTCCCAAAAAAAATGGTCCTAAGAGTTTAGATGAAGTTGATCCGGAAATTTTAAAAACGTATGAAAAATTGGGTATTCCGCTGGAAGAACAAAAAGTCTTGTCCGGTGTGGCCGTTGATGCCATTTTTGACAGCGTATCCGTTGCGACGACTTATAAAGCTCAACTTAAAGAAAAAGGTATTTTGTTTTGCTCAATGAGCGAAGCGGTAAGGGATTATCCGGAACTGGTTCAAAAATATTTGGGTTCGGTTGTGCCTTATACGGATAATTTCTTTGCGTGTTTGAACAGTGCAGTCTTTTCGGATGGGTCATTTGTTTATATTCCTAAGGGCGTTAAATCCCCGATGGAATTATCTAGTTATTTTCGGATTAATGCCAAAAATGCCGGCCAGTTTGAACGTACGTTAATTGTTGCCGAGGAAGACTCTTACGTTAGTTATTTGGAAGGGTGTACTGCCCCTCAGCGTGATGAAAATCAACTGCACGCTGCCGTTGTGGAAATTGTGGTTTTGGATAGGGCAGAGGTTAAATATTCCACCGTTCAAAACTGGTATCCCGGGGATAAAAACGGCAAAGGCGGTATTTATAATTTTGTTACAAAAAGAGGACTGTGCCATACAGATGCAAAACTGTCTTGGACGCAGGTGGAAACGGGTTCAGCCATTACATGGAAATATCCGAGTTGTATTTTGAAAGGGGATAATTCGGTCGGTGAATTTTACTCTGTTGCGCTTACCAATCATTATCAGCAAGCCGATACCGGTACAAAAATGATACACCTTGGTAAAAATACGACTTCTACGATTATTTCTAAAGGGATTTCGGCCGGTTTTTCTAATCAAACATACCGTGGATTGGTTAAAATTGCCAAGAATGCTACAGGAGCCAGAAATGTGTCAAAATGCGATAGTTTGTTGATTGGGGATAAGTGTGGGGCTCATACGATTCCCATGATGGAATGTGGTAATGCCTCAGGTGTGATTGAGCATGAGGCGACGACCAGCAAAGTATCGGAAGACCAATTGTTTTATGCCGAAGCCAGAGGATTAAATCAAGATGAAGCCATCGGTTTAATTGTGAATGGATTTTGCCGAGAAGTGATGAAAAAATTGCCGATGGAGTTTGCTGTAGAGGCTCAAAAATTAATCGGTATTAATTTAGAAGGGAGTGTCGGATGATTGTTGATGAAGAAATCTTAATTAAGGCCATTAATAAATGGGGTAAGCATGCACAATTGTTGATGGTTTTGGAAGAAATGAGTGAATTACAAAAAGAAATTTTAAAACATATCAATCGTGGTAAAGATAATTTGGATGAAATTATTGATGAAACGGCCGATGTAGAAATTATGTTAGATCAACTTAAATACATTTTTGGTATTCACGACCACGTTAAAGAACGCATTCCTGTGAAATTAAATAAAGTTAAAGCAAGATTGGATAATTAAGATGGCATTTTTGGAAATTAAAAATTTATGTGCTAAAGTCGGAGAAAAGCAAATTTTAAAGGATTTTTCCTTAACAATTAATGCGGGGGACATTCATGCAATTATGGGACCAAACGGGTCGGGAAAAAGTACTCTATCCAATGTGATAGCAGGGCATCCGGCCTATGAAGTAACCGGTGGTTCCATTACATTTAAAGGCCAGGATTTGTTGGCTATGCGTGCCGATGAACGAGCTAACAGCGGTGTGTTTTTGGCTTTTCAATATCCGACGGAATTGCCCGGTGTCGGAACGGCTTTGTTTTTAAAAACGGCCATAAATGCGAAACGCAAATTTTTGGGATTGCCCGATTTAGATGCTGTTCAGTTTATGAAACGGCTTAAGACACGGGCTACCGCTCTCGGGGTTACGGATGAAATGTTAAAACGCCCTGTAAATGTGGGATTTTCGGGTGGTGAAAAGAAAAAAATGGAAACATTTCAAATGGCCTTTTTGGAACCTGATTTTTGCATTTTGGATGAAATGGATTCCGGGTTAGATATTGATGCGTTGCGTGTGGTGGCGAATGGGGTCAACGTCATGCATGAACCACATAGAGCTTTTTTGTTAATTACCCACTATCAAAGATTATTGGATTATATCGTGCCGGATTTTGTGCATATTATGGTGGATGGTAAAATCGTCCAATCCGGTGATAAAACATTGGCCTTACAGTTGGAAGAAAAAGGGTATGAAAATTACAAATAACATTTCTTTAACGGGCTATAACGGCGTTTTAACAGAAACGGTTTTGGGGATAGAGCCGACAGAAATTTTGGTGCCCGAAAACAGTGAGTTTACGGCCAATATTTTGCATATATCAGGCATCATTAATTTAAAAATTATCTTAGACGGCGAAAATGCAAAATGCGATATAAAAATAGCCTATTTATCCAATAAAAACAATCTCAACAATATAAAAGTTGAAGTAATACATCAATATAAAAATACGGCTTCATCTCAGATTATGAAGGGGATTTTGACCGATAATTCCAAAATGGTTTTTGACGGGATAATTCGGATACCGAAAGACAGCCAAAAATGTGATGGTCATCAAAATCATCGGGCTATTTTATTGTCGGATACGGCTACTGTTCAAGCCACTCCTGAGTTGGAAATTTATGCCGATGATGTGAAATGCTCACACGGGTCAGCCGTTGGGGCTTTGGATGAAAATCATTTGTTTTATTTGCTCAGTCGAGGTATTCCCATGGATAAGGCCAAAAAGATTTTACTTAAATCCTATGTGATGGAAATATTGCCCGAAACTTGGGAACAGTACGTTGATGAATGGATGGATGAACATGTTTAAATCTGACTTTCCTATTTTTCAAAATCATCCCGAATTGGTGTTTTTAGACTCTGCTGCTTCGGCACAAAAAATCAAGTGTGTGTTGGATGCCATGGTTGATTTTTATACGCATTCTTATTCCAATGTGCATCGGGGAAATTGCGAGATAGCGGGCCAAGCCACTGAACTATACGAAAATGCGCGTCAAGTGGTGGCAGAGTTTATCGGGACCACATCCAAAAATATTGTTTTTACATCCGGTGCGACGGCGTCGGTTAATATGGTTGTCAACGGATACGAAAAATTATTAAAAGCGGGTGATGAAGTTTTGGTCTTTATCGGGGAACATCACGCCGATTTTGTGCCTTGGCAACAGGTGTGCAAACGTACAGGCGCTACCTTTAAAATAATTGGTGTCAGAGCGGATGGTACGGTTGATATGGAGGATTTTGCTTCAAAATTATCCGATAAAACAAAGCTAGTGGCCGTAACCCATTTATCCAATGTGCTGGGGGTGGTTAATCCGGTGCGACAAATTGCCGATATGACTCATGAAAAAAGAGCGCGGGTTTTGGTTGATGGTGCTCAAAGTATTGCCCATATTCCGGTGTCTGTATCGGATTTAGATTGCGATTATTTTGTCTTTTCCGGTCATAAACTCTATGGGCCGACGGGTATCGGCGTATTATACGGAAAGACAGAGGCATTAGACTTGTTACCCCCAACTGTTTTTGGGGGCGATATGGTGCGAGAGGTTGGTATAAACGATACCAGTTTTGCCGATGTGCCGGCCAGATTAGAGGCAGGTACTCCACCGTTTGTTCAAGCTCACGGATTGGCGGCAGCGATTCGTTATGTATCCAATATCGGTATGGATAAAATTGCCGAGCATGAGCAAAGATTAACCGATAAATTGCTGGCAGAATTAAAACAAATTCCTTCTGTTCAAATTATGGGGGATGGTATTCATAATAACGGATTGGTGTCGTTTAATATTGAGGGGATTCATCCGGCGGATATAGCCTTTATGCTGGCTAAACAAAATATTTGTGTGCGGGTAGGGCATCATTGCGCTATGCCGATACATACGTGTTTAAAAAATACGGTATCACTGAGGGTGTCATTTGGTTTATATAATGATGAGCAAGACGTGGATATGTTTATTGGCGCCCTTAAAAAGGCATTGACATTTTTCTAAGGAGGGGAAATGGAATTATCAGATGAAGATATGCTGAAAGTGACTTTATCGGATGTGCCACCCGAAGCGGTTCCGAATTACAAAGCAACGGTTGGTCAGCCTTTAAAAGATGGTATTCCACATGCGACTAAAGACGATATTATCGGTGCTTTAAAGGCTGTGCAAGATCCTGAATTATTTATGAATGTCTATGAACTGGGATTGATTTACGATATTCGTCAAGAGGAAAATGGGGATGTCTTTATTTTAATGACACTGACATCACCTATGTGTCCGATTGCCGGAGAAATGCCAAAAATGGTTGCTACGGCCGTTTCTACCGTTCCTGGCGTAGGAATGGTAACCGTTGAATTGACCTTTGATCCGCCTTGGACGATGGACAGACTGTCTGATGAAGTAAAACTGATGATGGGCGTGGATTAAACGATTTATTTTGGTATGTTAAAAAACTCTCCATGATCGGAGAGTTTTTATATTCCATAAGAAAATGACACGGGGAAGCTGTGTGATTTTGTTATGAGTTAATAAGAAGTGGTATTTTCCGTGTCTGATACAGATGTGCTCCCAGACATTGATTTTAATAAATCTATAACGCTTCTGGCGACTTTTTCATCTGAAATTAATAAATAATAGCGAATCAGTTCCAAGATATCTTTACGGGATAAGACGTCATCCCCCAAGGTAGGGGCCTCTTCACAGAAAGCCATCGGCGCATTACCGGTTAAGGAGGAACTTTGGTATTCATTTAAGTTATTTTCCATACCGTCAAAAAAGAAGTTTACGGAAACTCCTAAAACTTTTGCCAGTTTCCATAAGCGACCGGCACTCACACGATTCTGACCATGTTCATATTTTTGGACCTGTTGAAAAGTGATACCGACTTCTTCTGCCAATCGTTCTTGACTATACCCGACAATGGCACGTCTTAAACGAATACGAGAGCCGACATAAGCATCAGCGGCGTGAGCAATATCATCACGCTTTCTTTTTCTGACGTTTTTTTCCTCTTGAGCAACCATTTTTCCTCCGCTGTAAAATTTGTACCTGCCGGTTATTTTTGCATATAGCAATATGTTTGTCAATCAAAATCGTCAGACAAAGTCATAAGTTGATATGATATCCGTATGTTCTATTAAAAATAAGATGGCGTTATGTATTATTTCGCGATAAAACACACACTAATTCAATGTGGTTTGAATAGGTGAATTGATCCACGGGCGTTATTTTATCGAGATACCATCCCTTGTCTGATAATATTTGAATGTCTCTGGCGCAAGAGGATGGATTGCATGAAATCATAACGATTTTTTTTACGTTTGTATTTGCCAGGTGCTGAACTTGTGCTTTTGCTCCGGCTCTGGGCGGATCAATGACAACAAAATCGATGTCTTTAAATTCATCGGGCAGCAAGGGATTTCGGAATAAATCCCGTACTTTTCCATAGGCACCCAATACCTTAACACTATCCGCCGATGAATCGTAACCGACGACTTTTAAACTGGCTTGTATTAAAGGTTTTGTAAATGTTCCTGTACCACAAAATAAATCTACGGCCGTTTTGGCAGAGCCGATATGGTTTTTCATTAAGTTAATTAATGTTTCTTCTCCGGCTTGTGAGGGTTGCAAAAAAACATCCGGTGGAAACGGCAAAGTTGTTTGTTCCGCAATTGGAACATTATTGTACAAAAGACGGGCTATGTTGTTTTTTCCGATAAAATCTGCTAAAATTTCCAACACTCTTAAATCGGCGCGCTCTTTGCCGGTTTTAATGTGCATGTCTATGCCGAACGGCGTATCTAAAACAAATATATCTCCCGACATATTAAGGCGTGCAACTAAATCACGTAAAGACGGAATAATGGCGTTTAGTCCATCTGTTAACAGACGACAAGTGTCCAAATCAACAATTGTGTGACTTTTTTTAGCATTAAACCCCAGGTGCTTTTTATGAAAGGCAAAGCATGCACGCCGACGCGAGTTCGGTCCGATACTGATGACTTCATCTAACTCAGGAGATAGGCCATAATCCGCAAAACACCGCAGAATATACTGATGCTTCATCTGTTTATAGGCCGAATCCGACATGTCCTGATACAGGCATCCGCCGCATTTTCCGAAATAAGGGCATAAATCGGTCATCTACTTTGCCTTTTTTGTCGGTTTAGACGTATTTTTTTTAGAGGCCGATTTAACGGATTTTGTTTTGGTTGCCTCTTTTACTTGCGGAACCTTTTTTATCGGTTGTTCTTTTTTGGGGGTCTTAGCCGTTTGTGATTGTATTTCTTTTGCCGGCATATCTACCTCCATTTTATCTTTCATTCCGATATAGCCTTGAGCCATTATATGGGCAACAACAAATGACATGTATGCTTGAGTGGCTATCAAGATAAATAAGTGTGTAGAGTAAAACGGCGAAAAATAGACGGTTATGATGGCACTGATGAATTTAACGGCAAAAATGGGCACAATCAAAAGGAGTGTTGTTCCGAACATATACATAACCAACTTGAAATAGGCCCGCCAGTTTAATGCCAACCAAACAGTTGTATCAATTAATTTAAGAGGTTGCAACATCCGGGTTGTATCAATGAATTTTGTCCAAGCACTCATGATATATAAAAATGCGAATAACAGTTCGAAAATTAATACGAATGACGTCATCCAAAAGGGCGCTTTAATTAAGACTAATAAGTAAATCGGAAGCGCCATCAATCCCAAAAATACATAGCACAATATACCAAAAATAAAAGCTTTTACCCCATATCCGAGCGTGCTCAAAGACGGATAGTTAAACAAAACGGATGATTTTTGAATGACTTTGTGTGAAAAAGATAATGAATATCCCAAGAGTGTGAGTTGACATAATGCGCCGACACATAAAACGGACACAACTGTTACTATATCTTCAGAATTGGCAAACCACATATTTAGTATGGCTAAAATATACAGGATAACACATGGAAATAAAAAACCTTTTTCTAAGGGAGATTTTAATGCTTTTTTGAGTGATATTGTCATTTTTTTATGGCCTTTCATTAAAAAATACTCTGCTGTAACAAAATTGAGTATACACTTTTTTTTATGAATGTCATCAAATTATTTGACTTATGTGCAAAAAAAAGATAAATTAAGCTAAAATACATTAACAAAAGGAGAAAATATGACCGAAGAATTAGCAGGAACAGAACAACGTCAAGTGCGTCTTTCTAAATTAAAAAAGTTGGAATCTCAAGGGATTAACGCCTATCCTCAAATTTATCGTCCGACAATTACGGCTAAGGAATTAGAGGAAAAATATGCCACTTTGGAAAATGATGTTCAAACCGAAGATGTTGTGAAAGTTGCCGGTCGTGTGAAGGCTATTCGGAACTCCGGTATGTTTATTGATTTGTATGACCCAAGCGGTAAAGTGCAAATTTATACCTCTTTGGAACATATTACGCCGGAACAACAAAATATGTTGGATTTGTTGGATATAGGTGATATTATCGGGGTTGAAGGATGTGTGCGCCGCACAAAACGCGGTCAATTATCTGTAACGGCGCAAACGTTTACAATGTTGGCTAAGGCCTTGTTGCCACTGCCGGATAAGTTCCATGGCTTGACGGATACGGATACAAAGTATCGTCAACGTTATTTGGATATGATTGTTAATGAAGAAACGACAAAAACGCTCATTAACCGCAGTAAAATTATTACGGCGATTCGGTCGTTATTGTTGGGCAAAGGTATTTTAGAAGTTGAAACACCGCTTTTACATACCATTAAGGGTGGGGCCAGTGCCAAACCGTTTATTACGCACCATAATGCCTTGGATATGGATTTGTTCTTGCGCGTGGCACCGGAATTACACTTAAAACGTTTGATTGTCGGTGGCTTAGAAGGTGTTTTTGAAATCGGTCGTAACTTCCGTAACGAAGGGATTGATACGCGTCATAATCCGGAATTCACAATGATGGAGGTGTATCGTCAATATAATGATTATACGGATATGATGACCTTATTTGAAGAAATCTGTGAAGCGGCTGCCATGGCTGTTCACGGAACAACCGAAATTGAAATTGATGGTAAGAAAATCAACTTAAAAGGGCCGTTCCCTCGCAGAACGATGGCCGATTTGGTGAAAGAACATACCGGTGTTGATTTTATGGAAATTAAAACGGATGAAGAGGCACGAGCCGCTTGTGATAAACTGGATGTGTATGTGGCCGAAGATGCCGATTGGGGACATTGTATGGCCGCCGTATTTGAAGAAAAATGCGAAAAACACCTCATTCAACCGGTTCACGTATTAGACCATCCGAAATCTTTATCTCCGTTGACAAAAACACATCGCAACGATGATAGATTAGTAGAACGTTTTGAAAGTTATATCAATACTTGGGAAATGTGTAATGCTTATACCGAGCTGACAAATCCGTTGGATCAAAAGGAACGTTTTGAAGATCAAGTTAAAGCGCGTGAAGCCGGTGATGAAGAAGCCGATATGATGGATGATGATTATGTAACGGCTTTGGAATACGGGTTGGCTCCAACCGGTGGTTTAGGTGTTGGTATTGATCGTTTGATTATGGTGATTACAAATCATACGTCTATTCGTGATATTATTGCTTTCCCAACCATGCGTCATAAATAAGGTGGCAAATGACTTGGCGTGTTGATAATCCATCGCAAAAATATAATCCCGATTTTATGAAGCGGGCGGTGGAGTTATCTGCGCTGAGTTTGGATATCGAATCGGGACGCGGACCTTTTGGAGCTGTGATTGCGTATAATGGTAAGATTGTTGCGGAAGCCACAAATGAGGTGGTGAAAAATAATGATCCGACTTGCCATGGAGAAATTAACTGTATTCGTCAGGCTTGTGAAAAATTGGGGACTTATGATTTGACAGGGGCTGTTCTGTATACTTCCAGTGAACCGTGTCCGATGTGTTTATCTGCTTGCGTATGGGCAAATATTTCTATGGTGTATTATGCCAATACGGCTCAGCAAGCCGGTGAAATAGGATTTCGTGATGACCATATTTATCAGTGGCTTAATGGAAATAAAACGATGCTGAATTTAACTTTGGAACATCATCCGGATACACAAGCAGAAGAAGTGTTTCAAATCTATCAGAAAAAAGGAATAATTTATTAAAGGAGAAAATATCATGACAAAAGAAGAAAAAAAACAATTATTTCATGATTTAATGACGTTGGATAAGGCGATTTTAGTTCCGAAATTTGCCAAGCGTTTAAAATCATATGCAAAATTAATTTACGTCATTTTATTGATGTTTCTGGCTTTATTTGCCTTTGTCGGATTGGTGAATTTAGTCATGATGAAGATTTCTTTGTCTTTTGTGCAATTTTTATTTGTCTTTTCGGCTTTCATCATTGTGCGTATGTTCTGTGAGTTTTTAACGGCTTATGACAAATAAGCTAACATTGCGTTCTCGTAGCTCAGTAGGATAGAGCACAGGATTCCTAATCCTGGGGCCGTGGGTTCGACTCCCGCCGAGAACGCCACTTTTGAAGTAGAGAAAATGACTGCATCTTCATTTTATGCAACCACCATTTTTTTAGATGGACACGGGGTTTTACTTATCGGTTCTTCCGGTAGCGGTAAGTCTCTTTTGGCTTTGGAATTAATGAGCCAGGGTGGCTTTTTGGTGGCAGATGACGTAACCTTTTTAACGGTTGATGACGGTAAAATTTATGCTTCGGCCAATTCACAATGGAAAGGATGTATTGAGGCGCGTGGCGTGGGAATTTTATCCGGATTTTCAACTAAACAAAATGTTAGGATTGATTATTGTATTGAATTAACGGAAGATGTACCGGACAGAATTCCTTTTAAAATACAAACATTTGAATATTGCGGAATTGAGATTCCTTTATTTAGAATAAATAAAAATGAAAAATTTTTGCCGACTTTGGTAAAAATTGCTGGAAAAATTATTTCAAAAGAGGTATCTTTAATGTCGTTTAATGAAATGCATAGAAAATAGGTGATAAAATGTTAGGAATAGTTTTGGTTTCACACGGAAATTTATCTAAGGAAATGTTAAAAGTGGCTGAGCATGTTGTCGGTCCTCAAACCGGTATTGAATGTGTCAGTATTTTTACCGAAGATGATGTGGAACAAAAACGTCATGAAATACTGGAAAAAACCTCGGCCGTTGATACGGGTGACGGTGTCGTTATTATCACAGATATGTTCGGTGGAACGCCTTCAAATTTGGCCTTATCTATTATGGAAGAACGCAATATCGAAATTATTTCCGGTATGAACTTGCCGATGTTGGTTAAGTTAATCCGTGAACGGTCCGAACCGATGAATGAAGCGGCCAGTGCAGCACAAGAAGCAGGGCGTCGCTATATTAATATTGCTTCGCATTTGTTGAAATTGGATTCTTAAATCATGACTGTTATCTCCCAAGGTGTTAAAATTCAAAATTTAAAAGGGTTGCATGCACGTGCTACCTCGGTATTTGTGAAGCTTGCCGATTCGTTTGATGCAGAAATTAGTGTTCAAAAACAAGAGCTAAAGGTGAACGGAAAATCTATTATGGGTTTGCTAATGTTAGGGGCTCCTTTGGGAGAAACGATTATTATTTCTGCTGAAGGAGAAGATGCCAAGGCCGCAGTTGATGCTTTAGTTCAGTTGGTAAACAATAAATTTGGCGAAGAGTAAAAAAAATGAAAAAAAATAAAAAAAGTACTTGCATTTTGTTTTGAAATAGGGTAAAAGAACCTTACATTGCATTTAGGGTGTGTAGCTCAGGTGGTTAGAGCGTTACGTTGACATCGTAAAGGTCGCAAGTTCGAGTCTTGCCACTCCCACCATTAAAAACCGGCTTTTGTGCCGGATTTTTTTATGATTTAAAAGATGACTGTACATTTTTATGACTAAATAAAGTGAAGGGTGTATCTCAAACAAGCGTTTTAAAAAAGATTTTTTATCTCTATTTTTGGATAAACTAGATATTTATAAAAAAACACCCTCTTAAAAAAAGAGGGTATTCAGCGATTTTTTTGGAAATGGTAGCGAAGGACGGGTTCGAACCGCCGACACAAGGATTATGATTCCTCTGCTCTACCAACTGAGCTACTCCGCCATCGGATGAATACACTTATAACTCTTTTAAAAACGATTGTCAACAAAAAAATATTGATTTTTTCAAAAAAATGCGATAAAATACACATTGAAATAAAAATTCGTTATTTTTTAATGTATTATAAGGAGTGAAATATGGCAGAAGTTTTTTTTAATGGTCCGGTTGGTCGGTTAGAAGGGCGCTTTCATCGTTCTGAAAATCCTCGGGCACCACTTGTTTTAGTGTTGCATCCTCATCCGGCCCAGGGTGGTACGATGAACAATCGTGTGACATATGCCATTTTTCAAGCTTTTGTCAATATGGGATTTTCCGTTTTACGTTTTAATTATCGAGGTGTCGGTAATTCTCAAGGTGAAATTGATGGGACCGGTGTCGGGGAGTTAGCGGATGCCATTGTTGCGTTGGATTATTTGCAAAATATGGATTCTGAAACAAATGTTTGTTGGATTGCCGGTTATTCTTTTGGGGCATGGGTGGCTGCTCAGGTTTTGATGCGTCGGCCGGAAATCAGCGGGTTTGTATTTGTTTCCCCTCCAACAAATATGTATCAATTCGATTTCTTGTCCCCGTGTCCGGCCTCCGGTTTGATTATTCAGGGCGGACGAGATACAATCGTATCGGAAACATCTGTTGAAATGTTGGCAGAACAGTTAGCCGGACATCGATTCGTTCATGTAGAATATCGGTCAATTCCTTCAGCCGATCATTTATACTCTAAAAATTTAAAGGAAATGTATGATATTATCGTTAAAATGGTGCCGGATATTAAATCCAGAAAACCGAAAAAGACTTTGAAAAAAGTCAAACGCCCCGAAATTCCAAATGATGATTATTAAAAGAAAGCCCCATTTTGGGGCTTGTTTAATAGCATATTGCATACAGATAAGAGTATTTTTTTCATAGTAGATTTCCTTGAACTTAAAATTGATAAAAACCACTTATAAAAAATGGTCCGATCTTGCCGGAAAGCGTGCATTTATCGTCTTGCAGCAGACGTAATGGTCTTTCAAAACCCAAGGTATTGATGCCTCATGAGAAGATTAGCAAAATGAAAATAAAAATGTAATAAAAAATTATCTGTAATTTTAGTGTGCGTCTTTCCAGTTATCAGCGACTCCCACTTCAGTAATCAGCGGAATGCTCAGCTGTACGACATTTTCCATCACATTTTTAATAAGCTCTGACGCTTTTTGAACATCCCGATCGGCTACTTCAAAAATCAGTTCATCGTGGACTTGTAACAACAAGTTGATATCTAAATCGGATTTTTTTATTTCTTTATCAACTTTTATCATAGCCATCTTAATAATGTCGGCAGCACCGCCTTGAATAGGGGCATTAATAGCGGCACGTTCGGCAAAAGACCGCAACATTTTATCATTGATACCATATACATAGCATTTTCGCCCAAATGGTGTAACGACATACTCATGTTCATGAGCGTAGGCTATGGTCTTATCCATGTAGGCCTTAATTTCAGGATATTTTCCCATATAGGCATCAATATATTGTTTAGCCTCTGTTCGTGAAATGCCTAACTGATTGGACAGACCGAAAGCGGAAATGCCATACACAATACCAAAGTTAATTGCTTTTGCACGGCGACGCGTATCGGCATCTACTTCCTCTAAAGGAATCCCAAAGACTTGTGAAGCAGTCGAGGTATGAATGTCTTCACCCTTAATTAATGCTTCTCTCAGTAATTTAACATCGGCAAAATCTGCCATTAATCTTAATTCAATTTGTGAATAATCAGCACATAATAACTTATATCCCGCTTTGGCAATGAAAGCCTTCCGAATCTCTTTACCGGCTTCGGAACGAATCGGAATATTTTGCAAATTTGGATCGGATGATGCTAAACGTCCCGTATTTGTACTGGTTAAAGAAAATGAGGTGTGTACTCGTTTGTGATTCGGATATAATAATGTTAATAAAGCATCTACATAGGTCCCTTTTAATTTTGAAAAACTGCGGTAATCAATGATTTTTTTTGCCAATTCATTACCATTTTCAGATAATTTTTCCAATACCTTAATGTCCGTTTTCCAAGCGCCGTTTGATCCTTTTTTACCGCCTTTTTCTCCCATCTTTTCAAATAAAATGACCCCAAGTTGTGTCGGAGAATTAATATTAAATTCTTCCCCGGCCAGCTCATGAATAATTTTGGTTAAGTCGGTTAATTGGGTATCAAAATAGGTATTCAGACGTTTTAATTGTTCCTTATCAATCATGACGCCCCGTTGTTCCATTTTAAATAAAATTTGTATCAATGGTAGATCAAAGAAGTTGTGAATTTTATTGGCTTCGCTGTCCATTAAACGAGGGGCAAATAAATGATATAATCTAAAGGTAATATCGGCATCTTCGGCGGCATATTTTGTTGCATCTGCCAGTTCTGCCTGATCAAAAGTAATCTGAGAACGGCCTGTTCCGCAAATATCCCGATATTTTATGGTTGTATGCTTTAAATATAACTGAGCCAGTTCATCCATACCATGACCATGGGCTGTTCCATATAGGCTATAGCTCATCAACATTGTATCTTGAATAGGGGTTATTTTAAAGGTCGGGCCTATTTCTCGAGATAAGATGTGCATGTCATATTTTATATTATGACCGATTTTTAGGATTGTTTTGTCTTCTAATATCGGTCGCAGCAAAGTCATGGCTTGTGATACAGAAATCTGACGAGGACGGGCAGGGGATTGAAAACTGAATAAATCTAATGGAGTATCTGTTTCGTCCCCTCCGTGACGGAGAGGAACATAGCAAGCTTCCCCTTCGGTACAGCTGAGCGAAAAACCGACTAAATTGGCCTCGAAAGGATTGAGAGAGTTCGTTTCCGTATCAATAGCTACAATTTTATGGGTTTTAATTTTTTCGATCCATACTTTTAACCGTTCTTCATCCTGAACGCACTCGTATATCGGATCTTTTTGAGGTATGCTATCCGTGTCGGATTTTTGTGCGTTAACCCAAATTTTGGCTTTTTCTATTAAGGAATTAAATCCATTTTGAATTAAGCAGTCCAGAATTTGTTCATAATTGGGCGCATTGAGCTTAAAAACCGACAAATCTTCATCAACGGGAACATACTTATCTAAACTGACAAGCTGTTTTGAAATGAGAATTTGGTCTTTGTCTCGGATAAGTCCCTCTCGGCGTTTTGGTTGCGGGATTTCCTCTAAATGATTTAATAGAGTATCTAAATCACCGAATGCAGTGATTAACTCTGCGGCTGTTTTGGGACCAATACCCGTCGCGCCCGGAATATTATCCGTTGAATCGCCCATCAAGGATTGCACATCAATCACTTTATCCGGCGTGACCCCAAATTTAGCCATTACATCTTCGGTTGTCAGCTCTTTACGTTTTAACGGATCATACAATGAAACCGTATCAGACATCAGCTGCATTAAATCTTTGTCGCCGGAAATAATGCGAGTGTGCCATCCTTTTTCGGTGGCAATTCTGGCGTAGGTGGCAATTAAATCATCGGCTTCAAATCCTTCTTTTTCAATCCATGGAATGTTAAAAGCCTCCGTCGCTTGGCGAATGAGGGCAAACTGCGGAATTAACTCAGGAGGGGTTTCCGATCGATTTTCTTTATAGGCGGCATAAATATCATTACGGAAATTTTTCCGTTTTGCATCAAAAACAACGACAATATGTTCGCATCCGTTTTCTTTGATTAAGTTCATCAACATCTTAATAAAACCAAAGACAGCATTTACCGGCGTGCCGTCTGCTCTATTCATCATAGGCAATGCATAAAATGCCCGAAAAATGTATCCCGAACCATCAACCAAACAAATCGTATGCGTATCAGCCATTACTTTTTCTTGTCCTTTTTAGGGGTGGCTTCTTTCTTGGATACACTTTTACCTTTAACGGTCGTTTTTTTAGATGGTACCTTTTTGACGGGTGTATTTGATTTTTTCTCTGTTTTTGCTGCCGGTTGAGGTGTTGTTTGTTCTGTTTCTGTTGCTGCAGGGGCTATTACAATAGCGTCTTTTTTATTTTGATTTGCTAATTCTTTTAAAGACGTATAGGCAATTTTACAATGTTCGCTACAGTAGGGTTTTCCCGTTACGGTATCTTTTCCGCAAAAGTGAAAATCCGCATCTTTAGGGTCACCGATAGGCCAACGGCACGAGTTCAATTTTAAATCCATTAAAGAGACATTTTCTTGTTTTTGGACTTTTTTCTTGATTACTTTGGGTTTTGTATCTTTCTTGATGGGGGAGGGTCTGGCATTTAATTCTAAACGGTGTACTTTCCCGACGACGGCATTTTTTGAAATACCCAGCTCTCGTCCGATTTCTACAGTGCTTTTACCTTTAGACCATAATTTTTTCAGTTGTTTGATTTTTTCAGTTGTCCACGTCATTTCGCGCTCCTTTGTCATTTTTACTCCATATAAATAGGGGTTGCAATTTTTAAGATAAAGTCAGGTTTTAAATTTTTACGAATTTCTTTTAAGTAAGGTTGAACAAAATAAACATCGCCCGGTGCCGCTTCATGCAATTTTGCATACATGCGTAAATTTTCAAGAGCTTCGGTTGTTGGGGCATTTTCCGGATATGCCCGTATTTTGTTCAGTTGAACGGCGACTGCCGGATCTAAGTAATTGACACGGTATGCTTTTAAAATCCGGTCGGATTTTTCGGCAAATTCGGCTGCATTTTTCCATCCTTGAGAACAGAATAACTGTTCGATTTCACCTTCCGGACGTGTCATTTTCAGGCGATTTACCAATGATAAAAACGGCCATGAAAGATCTTGAGCCATATTGGCGTTTTGGGTTAATAAATTCAGTAAGGAAATTTCCAACTCTTCTGTTTTATCGTGTTTTTCCAGATAGTTTTCTAAAACGGTAACCGTATTAAACAAACGAGAAACATCTTGTGCCGTTAAATCCGTTTTTTTGTAATTTTTTTTGGTGATATCGGATAGATGGTATAGATTTTGAACGGATGGGAATGTGAAAAATTCCCCACGGTGAGGTGTATGGATAATTTTTCTTTGTGAATTTAGTGAATACAATATGTTATTTTCACTGGAATCCTTTTTGTTTTCTTTCCAATAATCCGGATCTAAATACAAATAATACGCTGTTGGTAAATAGGCCAAATATTCACGTGAAAAATCCGCTAATCGAGGCGGTAAATCTGTCGGCTTTTTTCCTTTAAAAACGGCGATTTCCGGATGAGATAAAATCTTTTTTGGCAGTCCCTTATTATCATGTAAGGCGGGGAAAACATATTGACGTTTATGAGCCGGAGTCGCCAGTAGAACATTCAACAATACATCATCATTGTGCGTTTGTTGTGCCGCCATATTGTTGAGCAATTCCTTAATGCTGTCATAAGAAAAAACGGCTTCTTGTTTTGTCAAATCAAAGTTTTTCGGTAATGTCATTTGGGCCGTTGTTGGCATACTGAAACCGATACTGAGTGTTAACAAAATGGCTGTCCACTGTCTCATTTATCCTCCTTATAAAAATAATCAAGGGTTATATCAAGACCATACTCTCGCATTAACTGAACCCATTCATTTTGTTTATCCATTACTAATGTATAAGGATAAAATCTGAAAAATAAAGCTTTTAAAGAGGCTTTTGAGGCGCCAAAGCCAATATTTGTCTGAAACAGATTTTGAATAAGGGTTGACATTCTGTTATTTATATAGTTTTTTTCACCAATTTTGAATAATCCTATATTCAACAAGATCATGAAAGCAATCAGAGAGCTTATTTGTCCGATAGTTAATGGAAAACCCGTATTGGCGGATTGAAAAATTGTCAGCGCAATTATCACGGACATTGTGAGCAAATATTTTCTCATAACATTTAAAAATATACCAATCTTTGTCATAGAGCCTAAAGACCATCGGTCATAGTACGACAGTAACAGAATTTTACGTTTCGTTTTTTTTGTATAACTTCTTAAAGTTTCTATAAATTCTTGAGATAATGGACGGTTTGACACATATCTTAAGGAAATCGGGGAGTAGTACATTAACTCTTTTAAAGGCAACTTATTTGCTGTATGATATTTTAAGTATAAGAACGTTACCAGAGCATATCCTGTCAATATCATTCCACATAAAACGAATATGAAATGATTAAAGTGCTCTTGCAGTTTTTCCCAAAAAGAGGGGGCGGATAAAACATCTGTATCAAACAGAAGGTTGACCTTTACATCGGCATAAGCCGGCAAAGGATGTGTTAAATGATAAAAGATATTGCCTTTTTTGTCTGTTTGAGATGTAAAAGCTTCTGACAGTGATATATCATTTGCGCCGAAGGTCAGAGCGTGCGTTGCCGTTGTTTTGTTCGGAAATAAAATGACGGCAGAAAACCGTTCAACAGGCAATGCCCAATCCGGACCGGTTAAGCTGAGCCGTAAACGCATTTTGTCCTCTTGATGTTGAAGCGCTCCTTTTATCAGATAAGAAATGGTGTAAGTATAAATGCCGGAAGGTAACTGTGTATTATCTGTTACAGTCCACACAGAAGGTGTTTCGGTAATCTTCATATTTGTTACGGGACTGTTTTCCCGAAAAGCTTTGAGCATAAAAAATTCAAGATTATCTTGTTTTGAAAAACTTCTGGAAAAATAGGCTGTTTTTTTTGTATTAACGAACTGGATGGTTTGTTCCATGATGATATCGCCATTTCCTAAAATCTGAATGATGGTATTGAAATCCGGCGTATGAGGAACAAAAGAGGCTTCAGTTTTTTGACCGAAAGGAGTGTTAATGGGATAAGTCCCGGAAAGTTGTAGAGGAGTTGGTACAAATGTTTCTGGCGGTTTTTGATTTTTCGGTATGTCAATGTAAACAAATGTACCACCGGAATAGGGCGTATTCCTGTTTTGTTGGTATGTGGTTAAATTCAGTAAATCATCTGGAGTGTGATTCTGGGCCCCTACAGAAAATCCCAAAAATAAACCCAAACATAAAATTAAAACTTGTAATGGCATGATGATTTTTTCCTTTTGCTTACATATAGCACAGTTAAATACAAAAATCAAAACCTTTTTTCATCACTGAGGCATACAGAAAACAGAGGGCAATCAGTACATTTTGGTTTTTTCGCAGTGCAGATATACCGGCCGTGCAAAACCAAAGCCAATCCGACATCAGGTTTATACCAATCCGGTACTAATTTTTGTAATTTTTGTTCAATCTCTAGGGGTGTTTTGCCTGTACAGATTTTCAGGCGGTGGCACAAGCGGAATACATGGGTATCTACACCGATATTGGGAGCGTGTTCAACAATATTTAAAAATACATTTGCTGTTTTTCTGCCAACTCCGGGTAAGGTTAAAAGGAGGTTAAAATCGTGTGGCATTTGACCGTCAAAACGTTCAAGTAAAATTTTAGCAAGTTCGAATATATGTTTGGTTTTATTGTTAAAATAGTTAATTGATTTTGTGTATTCTTTGATGCCGTCAATGCCTAAGTTAATTATTTTTTGGGGCGTATCTGCAATGGGAAAAAGTTTTTCAGTTACCTTATTGACGTTTTTATCGGTACTTTGAGCCGATAAAATAATAGCCACCATCAAAGAAAAATCATTTGTGTAATTGAGCTCACACTTAGGATTTGGATATGTCTTGTTTAAGGTTGTCCAAAATTCGTCTCGTTGTTTTGAGGTCATTAACGGTTGCTTGCTCATTTGTTCCTCGTTAAAATAAAATGAATGGTTTGATGGAGTAAGTCTGCTTTTTGTCCAAAACAAGACAGGGCCGTTTCGGCTTTTTGTGCCAAGGCAGTCAGGTTTTCTTTTGCCGTATCCAATCCTAATATTGATACAAAGGTAGATTTTTTTGCCGCGTTATCTTTGCGTAGTGTTTTTCCGACAATATGGCTATCCCCTTCGATGTCCAAAATATCATCGGTAATTTGAAACATTAATCCGATGGCGGAGGCATACGTTTCTAAGGCCTTTAACACTTCACCGGTTTCACTACTCATTAAAGCCGGTGCCGTACAGGCATATTTTAGTAAGGCACCGGTTTTCAAAGCCTGCATTCGTTCAATTTCTTCCAGAATCAGAGGTGTTTTTTCACCGATTAAATCCATCATTTGACCGCCAATCATTCCCTGAGTCCCGGCTGATTTAGCCAAATAAGCAATTAATTTGCATCGAACTTTTGCATCGGGATGAGTTTGAGGCATAGCTAAAATTTCAAAGGCTTTTGTCAACAGGGCATCTCCGGCCAAAATGGCCGTTGCTTCATCGAACTGTATATGGTTAGTGGGTTTTCCGCGACGCATTGTATCATTATCCATAGCGGGCAAATCATCATGGATAAGTGAATAAGTATGTATCATTTCTAAGGCACAGGCGACTTGTATAGCATTAGACCGATTGATGTTTAACATATCCGCAACAGTCAACACTAAAAAAGGACGCAAAGCCTTACCCGACCCGATGGCCGAGTATCGCATTGCTTCGATGACACGACGTTCTTTTCCGTATGGTAGAGAAAATATGATATCAAATTGTTTATCAATTAACTGTCGTGTTTCATCTAATTTAGTCTTCAAGTTTATCATCGAATGACTCTACTCCGATAGGGGTGTTGTTTTTATCAAGAATCAGAATGTCAATTTTTGCCTTTGCCTGAGCCAGTTTTTCTTCACAAATTTGTTTAAGTTTAACGCCTTTTTCATAGGCCGCAACCGCATCATCCAGTTTGATTTTTCCGGTTTCCAGTTGACGCACAACCTGTTCCAATTCCTCCATAGCCTGTTCAAAAGATAAAGCGTTTAAATCTTGCTCACTCATAAAACCTCCTTAATGTTTTGTGTCACAACAACAATCGTGAGAATGTTTGTCACAATCACATGTATGGTCATGACAACAGCAGGTATGTTGCTTTATTGTTTGTTTGGCGGGCGTTTTTTCGTGGGCATTTTTATGACCCTTAGTGGTTTTTTCTTTCACTTCCAGTTCACGCATGGCTATTTTGGCAATTATATCCCAAACCATTTCCCGAGTATCAAAAACGGATTGTAATTTAACTAAGTCTGTTTCTGTTTGTTCTAATTGGTCTAAACTTTTAATGATTTCATCTTGCAAATCAAAAGCTTTTGCAGATAAAATTTTCATTTCTTCCCATAGAATTTTCTTTTCTTGAGCATTTTCGTGTAACTTTGCCAACTGATTTAATTTTTGTGTGATATTTTGAAATGTATCTGTCATTTTTATCTCCTTAAACTTAGTTTTAATTTATAACAAAAATGTGAAAAAATAACAAGTCTTTTTAAAAAAATATTGCAAATCTTTTTTGGAGGCCATATAATGCCTTTATATTAAGAGGATAAAATGAAAAAATATTTTTTAATCAGTGTTTGTTTTTTGGGGTTGACGGCGCAAGTTCAAGCGGGGCTTGATCCGTTTTCGGTATATTCGGCCAAGGCACCTGAGGGGTGTTTGGATGCTCAAATTGGGCAAGAAAAGCTGGATTTATCGGATTTAATTCAAATCGGTATTTGCAATAATCCGTCATTAAATCGTTCATATATGGCGGTCAAATCGGCCGAAAGCGATGTGGGACAAGTAAAATCTAATTATTTACCGTCTGTCAGCGGGTCTGTTTCTGCCAGTAAGGAATATGGTAAGGTGGAAAAAAACGCCTCGGCCGAAACGGATCCGTATTCCGCCAATGTGGCCTTACAATGGTTGCTGTATGATTTTGGCGGGCGTTCGGCAAAAACTAAGCAAACTCAAGCCTATTTGGAATCGGCTGAATTTTCTTACAACAGTTCTTTACAAAATTTGGTGTTTTCTGTCAGTCAGGCATACTATAATGTACTGGGGGCTAAGGCGGTTTTAGTCAGTTCAAAAACGGCAGAGGAATCCTATAAAAAATCATATGATGAAACAAAACGCCGGTATGAACTGGGTTTGGTGTCGG
>JAZKXP010000058.1:0-5041 GCA_045611665.1 Alphaproteobacteria bacterium
CCACGTATTATATCTCAAATGATCCCATGACTTGGTGGGATGCCGTATCGGCATGTAAAGCGTTAGGGAATAAGAGCTTATTAAGTCATCATGAGATAGCAATCCCTTGTAACCAAGCGGATGATACAGGGTGTAGTAGCACTGGTACCAAATTGAATACGCTAGGCGAAATGTTGTATAGCGAGATGGGAGGGGACGTTATTTGGTCAAGTATTTTGTACGATTCTTGCGACGCGTACTACGTGAGCCTGTACGGTGGTAACGTCAACACGCTCGGTCGCAACGACTACTACGCCAACCTCTACGCGGTCTGTCGGTAGTTTTTCAGATGAGTTAATACAAAAAAACACCGACAGAGGAAATTCTTTGCCGGTGTTTCATTTATCCTACTTTACTTTTTCATTTCCACAGGTCCAATAACGTGGATATCTTGTTGAGGGAATGGAATTTCAATGTTCAATTCACGGAAACGGGTTAAAATCCGTTCACGTAAATCGGTTGAAATGCCAGCGCGATTAGTAATATCTGCCGTATAACAACTGAGTTTGAAATCCAAACTGGAGGCTCCGAAATCCGTAAAAGTGACAAATGGTTGTGGTTTTTGTAGGACTTTTTTGTTTTCAAGCGGAATTTCTAACAATATTTTTTTAACCAAATCAACATCGGTGTGATACGCAACCCCAATGGTAATATCGACTCGGCCGAATTTATTATCGTGTGTCATATTGATTAGAGTACCGGACAAAATATCGGCATTTGGAATAATAACATCGGATTTTGTAAATGTTTCCAATACGGTTGAACGGATGTTAATGCGTTTAACGGTTCCTTCTTGTCCGTTAATGATAACCCAATCTCCGATTTTAATAGGCCGTTCAAACAACAAAATAATACCGGATACAAAGTTGTTCACAACATTTTGAAGTCCCAATCCCGCACCTAAAGACAAGGCACCTGCAATTAAGGCCAATCCCTTTAAGCTGCCCCCCATAACGACTAAGGCAATCAGCAAAGAAATAATAATGCCCAAAAATCCGATACCGGCGACCAAAGAATTACGAACCCCCGGATCCATTTCTATCTTACTCAAATTACCGGATTGTAATGAATTTTTTACCATTCGGAAAAAGATAATAGATACCAAAAAAGAAACGATACCCATAAAGATAGAAACCAAAGAAATTTTCATACCTCCGATATAAAATCCCGTTAAAAACTTTTTGGCGCTTTGCATTAAAATATCAACAGATACCCCCCAAATACCCAGCAAAAACAACGTGCCAATAAATAAAAATACCGGAGCAATTAAAAACCCGATCCAAAATTCAACTTTACCCATAAATTTACGGGTCATGTGTAACGACTTAGTCCAATATTTTATCGCCAATAGTTGATGTAGAACAACCTTAATCAATCGATAGATAATAAATAAGGCACCACAAAAAATAACTGACGAAATAAAACGATTTAAAATAAATTCAGATAAACGAATATAACCAAACAATGACAACACAAAAGTGATGGACATTGTTAAAGTAATCAGTGTGCCGATTTTTGATGAAGTCGTTAAAGGTTCTTCTTCTCCATCAGATTTTGTTCCTTGTTCATTTTTATATAAAAATCGACCGGCCACCAAAATAACGCAAACAGCCTTGACTAAATTCGCAATAATCTTGACGGCATATTCCATTTCCAAAGTCATATCCGTTCGTCTGGCCATACTTTGTAAAAAGGACACAAAACAAATTAAAATAATAGACAACAATAAAGTACGACTTAATGATTTTGCCTGAGCATCTGATACATCAATCAAACGCCACTTTAATCCTCGATTGGGTGTAAAGATGCTTTTAACGGTAGCGTACAGCAAAAAGACGGCCAATATATAAGAGGCTACAACCTGTAAAAAAGTACCAAAGGCGGTACCATTAATCAGAGCGGTATGATTTACCCAAAAAATGAACGCCCCCAAAACACCGGCCGGCAATAATCCTCGGGCCACAAACAACCAAACGGCGGCGGAAACCTTTTGTATATAGGATGGATTTTCTATTGACCCGTGATATCCAAAACGTTTGCGAATGTACAACCCACAAAAAACGGCAATAAAAACGGCAAAGCACATCGTCATGCCCGCTCGTGAAGCTTGAGTAATAATGGCCTTTTGTTCCGTCGGCGTCAAGGAATAGTACCATACCCACGGTGATTTTAAAATATCAAACATAAAAGTATAAAATCCGACTAAAGAAACCCAAAAGGTTTTAGGATGGATAATTGATTGATCACGTGTTTTCAATTGATTCCATAAAGAGGTATTTCGTAAATTTAAAATATATGAATTGAGTGTATCAATGTGCGTAATCATCAACTCTGCATCGGTAATATGTGATTTGTGGCCATCCGCTATTTTCATAAACTCTTTGCGTTTTGCGGCAATATCAAGCGGTTCGGCCGTTCCGTCTGTTGGGGCTTCCCCCAATACAGTCAGTTGTTGTTGAGTCAGAGCCAACTCATTTTCTAAAGCAGTTCTTTGAACAAGAGCATAATCTTGAGCGGCATTTAGGGCCTTTGTATAGCCCATTGTTTTTGAAATGGATATATTGTCTTTTTGTAAAATCGTTTCGATTTTTGCCAACTGTTTATTTACTGTATTTAAATCAGATTCGGCCTCGACCAAAGACATTAATACTGCCGCTTCCGTCGGTATTTGATTCTGATCTGCCTCTTGAGCGTGAGCCATCAACCCCACGCCACATAGTAACACAAACATCAGTAAAAATTTTTTCATTTTATTCTCCTTTGTTTTATAGAAAGAATTATAGCTTTTTTTGTTTTATTTTACAAGATTTTTCATAAAAACACCTTTACTCTTAATCCAAAAAAAGATTATACTGAACATTATTAACCACTATTCAAAAAAGGATAAATCATGATTACCATTAATTTTGTGAAAGAAGTCAAAACGCCGACTGTACGTGTTCTGGCATCGGAAAAAAACACGGTGAATCACACTTGTTTGACACCGACACAGAAAAAATCCGTTAATAAGGCCTTATCTCAAGCCCATTTTTCGGGTAAATCCGGTCAGACCATTTCTATTTTAGGCGGAACGGAAAAAATAATTGTCATCGGTGCCGGCACAAAAACAACCGAAACAACATTACAAAATATCGGCGGACATTTAGTCAAAAGCGTTTGCCGAGATACCGAAGCCGTCTATTATCCGATGGCAAACGACAGTAATGATGAGATAAACGAAGCGGTTCAAGTGGCATTTGGAGCCTTGTTAGGAGCTTATCGTTTCGATAAATACGTCACAAAAACAAAAAACGAAGAAAAACCCGCCTTCAAAAAATTAACACTTGTTGTTTCCAATCCAATGATGGCAAAAAATGCTTTTAAAGAAAAACAAGCCGTTGCTGAATCCGTTTATCTGGCTCGTGACTTATGTTCAGAACCAGCAAACGAGCTGACTCCGAAAATCTTTGCCGATAAAATTGCCGACTTATCCAAAATTGGTTTAGAAATTGAAATTTTAACATTAAAAGAGTTAAAAGCCAAAAAATTCGGTATGCTGTTATCGGTTGCGCAAGGGTCTTGTAATGAACCGCGCGTTGCCATTATGAAATGGATTGGTAATCCGAAGAAAAAAGGGTTTGATTTGGGGTTGGTCGGTAAAGGGGTAACCTTTGATTCCGGTGGGATTTCCTTAAAACCAGGTGCCGGAATGGGAGACATGAAACAAGATATGACAGGGGCGGCTGTTGTAACCGCGACCATGCGTTCTGCGGCAATTCGTAAGGTCAAATCCAATGTCATCGGTATTGTCGGATTGGTGGAAAATATGCCATCCGGAACTGCAACCAGACCGGGAGATATTGTAAAATCTTTATCCGGGCAAACCGTTGAAATTTTAAATACCGATGCCGAAGGCAGATTAGTGTTGGGCGATTGCCTGTGGTATCTTCAACAAACATACGGTGTCAAAAAAATTATTGACTTAGCAACATTAACGGGCGCTGTTATGGTAGCACTTGGCGAAGAATACGCCGGATTGTTTACAAATGACGACACCTTTGCATCGGAATTAACAAATGCCGGAACACAAGTGGGCGAACCGGTGTGGCATTTGCCGATGAATGATGCCTATAATAAAATGTTGGATTCCGATATTGCCGATATGAAAAATATTGGTGGTCGTGTTGCCGGAGGCAGTACAGCGGCCTGTTTCTTAGGACGCTTTATAAAAAACGGAACAACTTGGGCACATTTAGATATTGCCGGTGTTGATAACTTTGAAAAGGGACGACCAACCTGTCCAAAGGGAGCCACAGGGTGGGGAGTCCGATTGTTAAACACCTTAATAAAATAAAATATTACTCTTGCAAAAACTCCCGTCATTATTGGCGGGAGTTTTTATATCCACTTATTTAACACGATTAATGGTACCAGACACCGTACTGGTTTTCATAGAGGTATTCGACCGGCTTTCTTGTAACGGCCCCGAAGAACTTGCCGGTACTAACGCCGGTTGAGGTGTTGCCGGTTGAAGCGATACACCTCCCGTCATCGGCACAAGTGGCCCGTTATTTGTTGCAGGAACAATCATGCCGTTTACTGTCATCGGCACAAGTGTTCCATTATTTGTTGCCGGAACAATCATTCCGTTTGCTGTCAACGGTACAAGCGGGCCATTATTTGTTGCCGGCAAAATCACACCGTTTGCTGTCATCGGCACAAGGGTTCCATTAATATTAACCATTTCAACACCATTTGGCATAGTGATATTTTGAATATTTTCTACCCCGTTAATCGTGGCAATATTCCCCACTGATGTTGCCGGATTAACACCCTGAACAGCACTCATATCTCCGATACCTTTAACACCCGTCATATCTCCGATACCTTTAACGCCGGTCATGTCTCCGATACCTTTAACACCCGTCATATCTCCGATACCTTTAACGCCGGTCATGTCTCCGATACCTTTAACACCCGTCATATCTCCGATACCTTTAACGCCGGTCATGTCTCCGATACC
>JAZKXP010000059.1:0-2250 GCA_045611665.1 Alphaproteobacteria bacterium
TGGGTAAATTTCAGTTTTATATGTATCGCTTCGGCTTTGTTTGTTGCCAGTGCATTATCTATTTTACGTTTATTATTTTCCCCGCTGCCCTTTGCCGTCATTACCGCCGGTTTGCTGATTGTATCGGGATATGTGGTCGGAAAGAATCCGACAACGGCCGCCTTGTTCGATATTTTGCCGAATATCTATATTGCCTCGGCTTTTTTAGTTATCGGTATTTCCTTAATTATGATGCAAAGCGCCCGAAAAAATGCTCTGCGTGCCATTGGTATCGGCTTTACGTTGTTAGGCTTATACTATGTCCAGTCTGTCTTTAGTTTAGGAAATGACACCTGGTTTTACCAAGCCTCCATCTACTTAATTGTTTTGATTTTATCCTTATCCAGCCAAATCAATTTAATGAAAATTTATTGCGATACATTGGAAAATAACTTATTGGCGGAAAAAGCCCGTCGGGATTTAATCCTGGATGCCTCACCCTTTCCGATTTTAATTACACGTTTGGTAGATGATTCCGTTTTATACATCAATCCGGTAGCAAAAAAATTGTTCGGAATCGAAACACATGAGGTACCTACATTTACATTTTCCAATTATTTTGCCGATCCGGTAAAACGGGTAGAATTACTCAGCCGCATCAAACGCGAAACAGTCATTCACTCTTTTGAAGTACAAATGAAAAACCCTAAAACGATGGAGGCTATTTGGTTCGATTTGTCCACGCGCATCATAGATTTAGATGGTGAATTGGCTCTATATACAACATTTAAAGACATGACCGAAAACAAACAAAAAGAGGAAGAATTATTTACTCAGGCATCAACAGATCCGTTAACCGGTTTATTCAATCGACGTCAATTTGAATTAATGTCTTCGGCACAAGTGGCGCTGGCAAAACGACATAAAACAGCCTATTGCGTCATCATGTTGGATATCGACCACTTTAAAAAAGTCAATGACACCTACGGACACGATGCCGGAGATGAAGTCCTAAAATATATCGCTTTAGTTTTAAAAACCTCTTTGCGAGAATCCGATATTTTGGCTCGTTACGGCGGAGAAGAATTTATCCTATTCTTACCGCATACCAGCCCGACGGAAGGATACCATGTCGCAGAAAGATTACGTATTTCTGTTGAACAATCCAATATTTTTGCAAATGATTTAGTGTTAAATGTGACAATTTCTTTAGGCTTATCTATTTCAACAGATACAAATTTGGCAACTGTGGTAAAAGAAGCCGATACCGCTCTATATGAATCAAAAACATCAGGGCGCAATAAAACAACATTATATACCGTTCATTCCAAAAACTACCAAAAACAGGATCAAAACGATTCATCCGCATCTGATAAAAAAACACCGACTGAGGCCTCACCTCTTACCTCTCAAAATGAAGAAACAAAACAAATACTTCCTGATAACTCCGCAACGGGAGGACCAGCATGAGGGGATTTTCATCTCGATCCTATGTGATACCGGCCATTTGTTTACTGGTTACCGTGTATTTTTCCTATCATGCCGTTCAAGGAGCCAGAGGGTTAAGACGTATGGAACAAGTAACGGAAGAAATAAAAATCGCCTCTCAAATAGCCGAAAAAACGCGTATAGAAAAAGAATTGTTACAACGCAAAGTCCGTGCCTTATCCACTCAATCTTTGGATTTGGATCAGTTGGAAGAATCCGCCATGCGTGTTTTAAATATGGGAAATCCGGAAGATAAGATTATTTTCAAAGATAATTAACGAAAATATTTGTCAATAATAACAATTAGACCGCATATTTTTAATGTGGATACGTATTGCTTCGGGTGGCATATTTTTTTCAATACATATGCGTGTTTCGAATGCCACCTTATCTTCCCACAGTTCAGCCAAACGATTTTTTATTTTATCATTATTGTGTAATTGGCGTTCAATCTCTTGACATGCCACATCAATATGACGACGCCGTACGGATTCCGGCCGAGCCTCACATAAAGACTCTTCAAAAATCGGCAACCAACAATCTGTCGTTTTATCGTACAAAACCACACCACTTGCCACCGGAGTATGCCCAGATCTTACCAATTCCCGTACACAATCGGCATGCGTATATCCCATATCCGGCGCATCTAACCACGTACGAGCTTTTAGCTCTTCTGTTCCCTTTTCTTGATAAACTGTGTATGAAATACCGTAAAAATCCATATTTTTCCTTCTTTTTATTGAAAGGTTTTATATATCATATTTTAAGACAAAAATCAACAGT
>JAZKXP010000060.1:0-38582 GCA_045611665.1 Alphaproteobacteria bacterium
TTACCGGTAGCCGTTGCACCGCTGACCAAAATATGATCCCCACGGCGAATAGACAACAATAACCGTTCATACGGATCATCCGGATCTTCCACATTCTGTAGCTTATTCAACCGTTTTAAGCGACCGCCTTTTTCAAGACCGAAATCACTCATATTAATAGATAAACTTTCACTATACACACGAATAGCCAAAGCAACACCGCCCAAGATTTCATCCGTTGTGTCATACTGAACGTTTTTACCCAAAATACCGGAAAAACGGTGTCCCCCCGGTAATGTAGCATAAACGGTCGGCGTTCCCGCCATCGGATCGAACATGAAATCATTGCTGTTTGCAATAATATACATAATATTCGTCAAATACTCACGCGTTAATCGCGGATCTTCACGATAATGCCAAGGATATGTATATTTCCCCCGCAACCGTAACCAAATTCCACCGGGAGAATCGACGGCAACTTCTTCTACATTGTCTTGCGTATACCAAAAGGACAAGGGCCGCAAAGCAGATTCTAAAACACGATAGGTTTCAATAGTTGACTCTGCCATGCGGTTTATCTCCTCTTAAAACATTTTAGCCGACGTCTGTGCCTTTGGCAAAACCGGTTTAGCGACACGGTTTGTCAAATTCGGAGCCGTTTTAGGGGCTGTGGAAGAAGCAGAGGCGCCCTCTTGAGCCTGAACCGGAGTACTGCTGATGAAATCTTTCTGATCCACCACATTCGGATCACCATCATATAAAATACCTTCGGTAGCCAACTGTTTCTCATAAGCAGCTTGATCCATTGTATACTCTCCTCCACCATAAGTTCCATCCGGATTATAATACATATCCGTTGCCACAGTTTCTGGAGCCGACGTACCGGAAACAACCGAATCCGACACACCACTGCGTTTATCAACCCAACTACTGCTACCGACACCGCGAGCTTCCGTTCCATCAGGACCAAAAGTAGCCTCATATTCACGTTCGTCTTCAATTTCGGACCGCAACCACAAATCTTCATTAGAGAAGACCGTCAAGCGTGTTCCGGCCGGCACAAAGACAACCGGAGGAATATTTGTTGCTTCATCAATTAATTGTTGGAAGATTTGATCCATGTTGTCCGTAAATGTATCGCGAGCATCTTCAGCGGCTTTAGACCGATCGCTTTGCGTTGTCGTTCCATTTTCCGTCGTTGTTACCGGATCGTCAGAAGACGTTAAGTAAGCGATTGCCGATGTGACAGAAGAGGTTAAAATCGGTTTAGCATACTTATTCAACAATTGTTCATCTAAGTAAGCCGCAACACCACCACGTCCTTGAGCATCACCGGATTTAGCTGCAAAACTAAAGGCACCGCCATCCGGACGAATCAAACGTTCCCATTGCAAGTCCATCTTTGCTACATGGTTAGTACCCGGACTACCGGAAATTTTACCGATTAAGCGGGATCCGGCAGGAATTAAGATATTACGTCCTTCTTCGGAATAAATATGGCGTTCCACAATAGCCGTTGCCGGTACATCTTTGTATCGAGAATCGATAGACCGTACCAATACCGCCGGAATGGCCTTATCCTTTAAGATAACGTTGGTCATCTTCACCGGCCATGAAGACACAATACGTCCCCATTGCCAATGTTCATCTTGTTTCTTTCTGGCTCTGGCTAACAATTTACCGGCGGGTTTAATCACATTTTTAAGACCACCGCGCATTCCTTCACGTTTTTGAGCCAACAACTGTTGCATTTGCTCAACCTGAGCCGGATCTACCACCATTTTTTGAGATAAATTCGGTCTGGTTCTGCCGGTTGAATCGGCCCCTGTCAACACTTTATTAGCCAAGGAATACGGACGTCCATCCGGCCCCATATAACCGATAACCGTACCGTCTTCAGCGACCAAAGAGCCATTAGCATCAATACTGTACGCATTTTTACCGATAAAGATACGGCGACCGGCAGACCCACCCAATCCGACACGACCATCACCCAAGGTGGACAGTTTTACACCGCATCTTTCCAATTTCGGTCCTAATCCGGCAATATTACCGGCATACACACCATTTTTATCACGTAACGTACCGTTGCCGGCAATCGTTGCAAACAACTCCCCATTCAAATCAACAATGGAACCATCCGCCATAACAGACGCTATTTTTTTGAATGTTCGTTTATCAACAACATCACAACCGATCAAGAAACCAAGATTACCCAAAGAATCCAATTTTCCGACGACTTCGCCCGTTCTTAAATCAACCAAAGTACCATCCGGCATCAATTGGAAAATCGGATTACCGTCTTTATCATAGAAAATACCGGTTTCCGGATCAAACCATCCGATAATTTCCCCTGTTTCCGGATCAATAAGGTTCTTTTTATCATCCAAAATATACTTGATATTTCCATCCTTATCACGAATGACATCAGCACCGCGTAAAAGATTTAAATCTTCGATAATTTGGCCATCCGGTGTCCGTAAAATACCATCATCACCCAATATGGCAATTACTTCTCCGGTTTTCGGATCAATAATTCTTCCATCCGGTAAGACTTTAAATAACTCATTACCGGCCGGATCACGATACATACCATCTCGATCGAATGTACCTTCAATTTTTCCTTGATCATTAAATTTAATTTCTTCGTCAGCTAATGATACAACACGTCCGATAACATTACCGTCATTATCCACAGCCGTTTTACAATCACCCATCACTTTACCAACAGCGACACCGGCTACATCGACAATCGTACCATCAAATTTTGTACGCCCCAACATATCACCTGCCGGAGAAATAACCGGTCCCCGACGGATGATACACCCTAAGCGTTCGCCGGCATTATCCAATACATCACCTTTAGCATCAACGCATCCGATATTATTACCACTGGTATCCACAACAGCGGCATTTGGCAATGACCGACCGATAAAGTCACCTTTAGCTGATAAAGCCGGACCGGTAATCGTCACACGACCGACCTTTTCACCACTTTTATTAACAGCCGATTTATCAACCAATACATGTCCAACAATCGATCCGTTTCCATTAACGATTTGACCATCCGGTGTTGTTTGGCCGATAATTGCACAGCTGTTAGTTACCAAACCATCCGGCACCAAAGCCCCATGTATTTTTAAGAAATGATTCCCTTTAACGGCACCATTACTGGCAATAGTTCCTTTTTCGGTTCCACCAACAGAAACAACCGTTCCTTCACCCGTTAAAGCACCCAATTCTTCCCCATTGTGATTGGTAACCATACCAAAATCTAAGACAACACCATCTATCGGATTTTTTGTTCCTAAAACAGAGGCATCATCTACCATTTTGTGAGTCCGTTTACCGGAGGCATCCACAATACCACCATCCATAGTTGTACGACCCAAAACACGACCTTTATCCAAATGGACAGGTAACCCTTGTTTGGCAACGGCCCCCACATACGGCATGGTTGTATAAGTCATACGTTCCACAATACCACTGGCCGTACCATCCGGTAAAACACGCCCCATAACCGTATCATTATTACCAATTACGGCACCATCGGCTGAAACGACACCAATATCAAAACCATCATCGGTCAACACAACCCCTGTCGGCATTCCGCCTCCGGCCCATTGTGTTTCCCCTGTCAAGGCTGTTTCGAACGCTGTTTGATTGGCAACGGATGTACCGGAAGCATCAACAACAGATACACCACCTGCTCCTATACCGATAATATTTCCATCACGACCGATATAAGCATTCGGTTTCATCATTTGACCAACGATGTCATTTCCCATATCAAAGACAGCATTCGTTGCCGTTGTTTTGCCCGTATAACGACCATCGGCAAATACCGTACCGTTTAAGAACCCTTGCCCCAACACAGCCAATGAATTTGAAATCGGAACGCCAACCGTCGTTAATCCACCGACAATTTTCTTTGTCAAATTCAAAGTCAGTCCGCTCATTGTCATGTTTCCAAGCGGTTTTGTATCTTGTATATTCGCAACACTGCCATTAGGAGAAACCTGTCCGATAACGGTTCCGGATGTAAAATCCGTCACGAAATCAGAAACACCTAACAATCGGGCAACCCATTTACCGTTTTGTGCAACAGCCTCAGGAGAAATTGCCTTACCTAATACATCCCCTTTTGTGTTAATCAAAGTACCATTTGTGCCCACAAAACCAAAGGATTTACCACTATCATTAATGGCCGGCATTCCCAATGGAACATAGAATCCGATGACTGTACCGTTATCGGCAAAAATACGACCATCTAACGAAACGCGTCCGACCACTTGATTGGCGTTTTCAATTGTCCCGTCATAGCGTGTCCATCCGATAAAATTACCGTTTACATCTAATCCGATACCGACTTTTAATATCTGACCGGCTACATTTTGTTCTACGTTATAGAAATATGCCGAAGATTTAACTGAACCGGCTACGGTATTATTGGCCCCCAATACACGAGCATTCGGCGCAATCGACCCGACCAAACTACCTGTACTGTTGACCGTAATACCACGCGGTACCAAGGAGCCGATAATTTGACCATTATCATCTAAAGCCAACCCGTTTGACAAAACACGAGCATTCTTTTTGCCCTCTTTACCGCTCAATTCGCCTTTAAAAGACCCCCATCCGATTGTATTACCGCTGGCATCCACAAACACACCAACGCGTAAGGTTCTACCCAATAATTCACCATTGGCCCCCAATATCAATCCAAACGGAGAGGCTTTACCCAATGAACGACCGTTTCTGTCTGTCACTTTACCTTCGATAGATACATTTCCAAAGAATCCATCTGTATCCATTGCCAATAAAATATCAGTTAATACTCCCCCAAGAATCGTTCCGTTATTGGAAATCGCCAATCCGTTACCCAGAACACGACCGATAACCGTTTTGGCTTCGGACAAAACTTCTCCTCGAGCGGAAATAGTACCGACAAAATCACCTGTGGCCGACAAAACCGGACCTTGCGGAATTTTAACACCGATAACACGGCCGGTCTTATCTACAACAGATCCATCGGCACGAATGGCACCGGCAACAGAGCCGCTGGCATCATTCAACACACCATCAATCTGCATAACACCGATTAAGCTGCCATCCATACCCATAAAGCTTGTCTTATCCGCAATCAAAGCACCGATAATTTCATTTTTATCACCGCTGATTGCCGTTAAATCGGGTAAAATCTTGGCAAATTTCTCACCAGACATATTAACGGCCACACCCGTTCCACGAGAATAACGACCGAGAACCAATCCTTCCGGCGAAAAAATCACACCATCTGGCGGAATAAAACCGACAACGTTACCATTTTCATCAACGACACGACCATCCGGCATTAATGTACCGATTTTGTTGCCGTTTTTATCAAATACTTCATTACCGATAATCGTCCAATCCGTCGGATTACCATCGGCATCCAAAATCACACCACCTTTATTATCCAAGTTAATTAATGTGCCGATTTTCTTACCATTCAAATCTGTAACGGTTCCGTCCGGTTGCAAACATCCGATGACTTTTCCGGTTTTATCCACAACCTTACCATCAATCCGCACACGGCCAATGACTTGCCCTTCATCATTAACGACAACACCACGACCGGTCACGGCACCAATAACAACGTTTTGATCATTTACAACCGTTTTTTCCGGAGTAACACACCCAACATCAATACCGGCAGTATCCACAACGCGGCCACTTAATGAAATCAATCCCAACAAACGACATCCTTCGGCAATGGCCGTTCCCCGAGGAATAACGGCACCGACAATGCGATTAGAAGAATTAACCACATACTTATCGGCAGACACTCTACCAACAACTTCACCATTTAAAGAATAAGTAATGGCATCAGGATAAACAGACCCCAAAACACGACAGCCGGATCCGATGACACGCCCTTTGGCCAGTACAGCACCCAGAGGTTTTTTACCGGCGGCAACCGTTCCGTTTGCACTGACGCAACCGATTACTTTACCTTTGGCATCAACAGCCTTACCGGCAGAGTTTACAAAGCCTAAAATCGTTCCCTTTTCATTAACGACAACGCCCTGTTCGACAACGGCCCCCAATTCATTTCCATCACTGTCCAACACAGCTCCGTCAACCGTCACACGACCGATTGTTTGTTCAAAAGAATCTTTGACTTCACCATTCAACAAAACCGTTCCGACAGAGGCGCATCCGGCACCGGCAGCGATTCCTCTGGGAACAACACCACCAATGATTTCACCCGTTGCATCTATAGCCAATCCGGTCGGAGAAATACGAGCAACAATTCCGCCGCCATGACCTTGAACGTTTCCATCCGGCAAAACACCGCCAATAACTTTAGAATCTAATCCGATAACCAATCCCCATGGACTCATCGCACCGATTAAATTACCCTGTAAATCAACAACACTCCCATCCACCAAAGGACGACCGATGACGTTATTTTGCCCATCTACGACAGAACCGTCTTTAAGTAATTTACCGATAACGGCACCCATATCATTCATAACCGACCACACCGGAAGGGCAGAACCGATAACCTGCAAATCCGACGGAGACACAATCGTGTAATCCCCTAACAACCGACCGATTGTTTCACCATTAGCATCAACAACATCTGTCGTTTTTGGAGGAATTGTACCAATAATTTTATGCGTTAAATCAAACGGAATGCGTTCCGGCTCAACAACACCGATAATTTCACCGGTTACAGGATCAATAATCAATCCGTTTTCTGTTACTTGGAACCGTTTGCCATCCCATGTGACAAATCCGTCATCATCAACATCAATTAATTGACCGTTAAACAACATCGCCTGACGTGCTTTCTTCTCAGCATCAGCGGCAGCCGTTTCACAAATAACGCAATCTTTAGAGTCCGTAGATTGAGCAGACAATTCAATCGTCGTTGTTTCTTCACGATATACCACCTCAGCACTATCAATGCGCCATTTGACAAACAACTGATTGGAAATACGACGTAATTCTACCGGATTCCAAAAAACTTTTATGTTACAAGATTTGCCCTGGGCAATTGTCGTATTCACACCGCAAGTGGTTTCCACCGTAAAGCCGTCTTGTTGTTGTTCGGCCAATTCCAAGCCCCGAAACACAATCGGAGCTTGTTGAGCCGTCAATACGATTAACGCTTCGGCCTTAGAACCCAAAACAACGTTGTTCATTTCCACTTTATCAGGATTTGGAACCAACTTAGCTCCATCTCCATATGACAGGGCAGAAGTATCATCGGGCGCAGCCGATTGTGTAAATTGATCATCTACAATATAAATCGGATCCTTTTCCGGTTTTACCTGTTGACCACCTGTCGGAATCAACATCAACGCGAACAAAAACAACACCAACAATCCCAAACCGATAAATAACATTTTTCGGTTGGATTTTTTAATGTATTCTTCCGATGAACTTAAACTGCGATTTTCTGCCATAACAAATCTCACTTTTTTTGGTTAATTATTGAACCCGAATAACCGAACAAGAATATCCGCGCCGTCCTAATTTGTGACATAAGTTATCACCGGCTTGAACATTTTTCATCGGCCCAATACGCAAGCGGAACAGTTCTTTAACATCCCCGTCAGCCGTTGTATCTACAGAATAATACGGTTCATATCCCTTTAACAAATCTCCGTTTTGAGACAAAATACTATCCCATGTCGTTTCCAATGTAGCAATATCGGCATGAGAGCCCAACTCAACAGAAATACTTTCTGCTGCGCCCATCAATCCTTGTCCGGAGGCACCATATCCGCCGGCAGCACCAACACCACCGGTTGAGGCCGCAGCATTTGCACTTGCCGAAGCACCCGCATCACTGCGCACTTGATTAATAACACCAACAATACCGGAAGAAGCCGCTGCAGAATTTCTAACATCATCAGGAATTCCCTGCATAACAGCTTGGGTTTGAGAAGCCACAGAATTATAAGCCGTATTTACCGTTGTTTGAGACGAAGCCGTATTTTGACCGGCCGCCGCCAAAATTTGATCTAAATCAGATTGACGCAAGACCGTTTTCCCGTCCATTGATAAGGCTGCTTGTTTAGAATTACTGGATAAATCCATACCGGCAGCAGTTGTCGGACGTCCATCCGGTCCCGGCAAAGACGGAGCATACCACGTACGGGCTTGATCACCGCTGTAATCCGTATATTCCAAACCGGAAGCCGGATCACGACGCAATTTCAAACAAATAATTTTTTTACCGTTACGTAAAACCAAATCACCGACTGCTTCAACAACGATTAAACGACTGTTCGGTCCACGGGTACGGAAACCGACAGGCACTTCGGAATCTTGAACAATCAAACTGACAACCGGACGTTGTGTCATTGTCAACGCCTTTGGTCCTAAATCAATGTAGGTAAAAATATCGTCACGCCATACTTTATCCGGAGCAATATCAATATCGGATGGATTCGGCAAGAAAATTTCCATATCAAAACGGAATTTTTCCGGATCTACCGGAATATTTTGCAACCAATCTTTAGGAGCCGTCGAGGCAGTATTTAACCCGATTTGCGGATTTTGCGCCCCTCCGGGAGTCAAAGAACTGCCACGACCGGACCAACTGGGTGCAAAAGCACTGCGTTGCGTATAGCTGGACGCAGCCATGGTCGTGGCACCATTAAAATTTCCGAGCTGACCTCCATCAGCAACCGGTGTATATTTCGGACCGACCAACACATCTACAACAGAGTGTGTGATTTTGTCGGTATTATACGTTTCACTGCGCAAATAAAACACATAACGATTACCGGAACGACCGAAAATAATCATATTGGAATCCACACCGATATAGGATGGATCGGCATAAACCAACAACGAGTTTGGAGCGGCAATTTCTCCACCAAAAGATTCCGGAGAACCGATATGGACCTTTTCAATCAATTCCCACGTCGGCAAATTAATGAGTGTCATCATACCTTCACGCAAACGAATGGGTAAAACCACTTCAGGCGTCCATGTATAACGGGAATATCCCGGTTTTGTTTGGCCTTCACCTAAATGGGACAGGGGGTCATTCCAAGCCTTTTGTTGCATACCGAGCGAATGAATATATCCCAGATTCATCGCATCAAACTCACCACTGGTTTGAGCTATTGCATCACTGAGCTGTTGCGCTTCAACATCTGTCGGCAACATCTGTTGAGCATGCGCCCCGATAGCCGTCAAAATGACAAAACCGGCCGCCCCGATCCAATTCATTTTTTTCTTGTTTAATTTTAACATACCCGTTCTCCTTTATTAACAAAACATTGTTATTTACAACATAAAACATTTTTTATTCTAAAGTCCAGAAAAAAATATAAATTTTTTAATTTTTCCCTTTCTTTTTAATTCGGAAGCTTTTCCATACCAAATCGTTGAACCGTAAAACCCATCGGATTTTTAAGGCGTTGTTCCCATCTGAGCCCTTCCCGTGTCGGCAAAAACGCTATTTTCATTGTAATCCGCCATTTACTGAACTCCGGCTCTGACATATCTCGTGTCATATCTCCAAACTCAACTTCAGCCTGCCATACACTACCATCTTGCTCAACACCCAACGGCACGACAGTCAAAATTCTTACACTGCGCGTAAAGCCATCCTTTTTAGCTCGCTCAATAAAAGCACCGGATGTTCTTTGAAATTCAGAAAAAACCGTCGGAGCACTTTCCCACGCAACAATGCCATCCAATCCCCATGTATTTTCCAACGAAGGAATATTTGTACCAATGGTGAACCTGGCCAACAAATATTGTCGAATAAAAGATTGCCCCAAATTTTCATCTTTTAAATCAATAAATTGAGGACGCACCACCGTAATAATTTGTTGATCTTTATCTTGCGTGCTTAAGTAAAATGGTTGAACCCGCACTAAAGGCACCAACGCAAAAATAGCCGCTAACAACAATACATTCGCCAAAAAAGAAACAACAGAAACCAATGCAAAAGCACGCGCCATCCACAGATAACGACGTTCTTTCATAGCCTCTTCGGAAATATCACTTTCCAGCTGTCTTTCTTCGTATTGATTAGATACAGGCTGATTACTTTGATTGTTCATGACACAAAAACAATCCCCAAAATAATATTAAGAAAACCACTCCGGTAATTCAGGAGCCTGTTCTAATTCCAAACAAGCACACGGTGACTTTTTCAATTCGGAATAATCCGGACCGATACCAACCGTTTCTTTTTCATAAATTGTCTCACAGGCAGCAACCGCTAAAACAGCGATAATACCAAATAAAAACAGATATTTATTCATATTTTTCCTTTCTTTGACAGTAAAACCTTTTTTTAACTTAGCAGAAAAAAAGAAAATAGCCAATAGAAAAATTAAGAAAATGATTGTTTTTTTTCGGCATCACGATACTTTATAACCGTAAACCCATAAGGATTGGACATTCTGGTCCGATAAATACGACGACTGGGAATCTCACGCGTTTCTAAAACTGCCACACGTGTTTCTTTTCTGGAAAAACCACTGCCTTGTTGATAAACATCAAACTCCACTGTCCAAGTATCATTACGACGACTGATTGTGCGGATATCTATTCCTTGCGTATAATTAAGTTTTTGAATGCTATTCGCCATTTCACCCAAGCCGGCATAAAATTCATAATAAACCTGAGGAGCAGACAAACGGGCAATTTCTCCTCGACCACTCCATCGTATGCTCATTTCTCGTTCATCCGGAAATAACGTATAACGTTCTGTCAAATAATAACGCACCAACATTTCTTCTATTAAATTGCGATCGGCAATCCCCGAATCAAAAGGTTCGGCTTGAATTAACTGCAATGAATTCATCGGTTCCGTTAAGACCTGTGCCACAATTTTCAACCGCGGTGTCATTTGCATCAATGTTAACACAAAAAACGTATTAATACCGATTAAAACGGCCGCCACACACATCCAAAATTTAGCCATAAATTCGGCATAATCCGGATTGGATTTTTTCATTTTTTCGGGGATGTGTATCGATATTTTTTGGGTCATAATATCTTACTTATCCTCTAACAAACAATTTTGAGTAAAAGTCTGCTCCGACGCTTTTTTCTGTTCTTTATAGTACGCCTCTTGCTCGCGTATCAACGCCTCGGCTGCCGCCGCCTCTAACAAGGCTTGATCCACATTATGAAAGTTACCGGACGAAATAAAAACTTTTCCATCGACATCTTTTTTCAAAGCCGACAAAATATCACGTGCTTCATCAGATTCGGCCGTATCAGTTAATCTTTTTTCGATTTGCGAAATTAAATCGTATTTTTTGTTTTTAACACCATTCACAAGAGCATCATACTCTTTTTTATTTAAAACATCTACTTCTGACGACAGAGGAACATCAATATACCCCAGATGAGTTTGCAGCTGTTGTTTTGCGGACTTCAAAGCAACCTGGGCTGCCTCTAAAATCTTTTTAGTGCCATCAAGACGTTTTTTTTCAATCTGATACACATTCAATCGATTATCCTGTTTTGTCGGATCATATCCGGCAATTTGGTTTTTCAAACGAAACGTTTTGGGGATAAAATCTTCAGCCATTTCTCCGTTAGGATTAAAATCGGCAAAATTATTTTCAATTTGTCTGCGCCACGGTTCGGGCCATTCCGGAAAAATTTGATGCGTATCTTCAATATCTCCGACATATAACGTAATTTCCTTAACCGGAGGCAACGGACGAGGAGCAACCGGAATATTTTTTAAATTTTCCGGTAAAACCAACCGCCGTTTCGGACTTTTAGCCGTTAACATTTTTAAATAAGCATCGTGCGCTTTTTTGGTTTCATCGGCATATTTATAATCATATTTTTTATCATCAATGACCGGACGCCCCTGAGGAGGTACACCAAAAAATAAATTCAATTTTGTATAGTACTCATCCCATTTTTTATCAAAGAGGTACTTCTGATCTTTCCACAACGGAAAAGACGGTGCTTTAGCGCTTTTACGTTCCCCCCATTTATCTTGATTGGCATAAACATCCATCAAAATATCTTTACCCAAAGACCAATGTAAAAACAGTTCGGAAACCTCCTGATCGGAATATGTCACACCTTCCGCTTTTTGAGCGCCATCAACAACCGTCGGCTGGGCAGAATTCACATAAATAGCCAACTCCTTCTCTCGCGCATCATAGGTATCCTTCATTTTTTGCCATACTGCTGTCGGGTCTTTAAAATGTGAAGACAACTGCTTAACATTACAAGCATCCAACTGCTTCATCCGTTCTTGCGCCTTAGCATACTCTTGTTCCTTTTCAGCAACTTCTTCAGCTCTTTTTTTCAACTGTTCGACAATCCCTAATACAGAGTGTGCTTCCATCGCCTTATTGGCCAGATACAATAAAGGCAAGGGGCGTTTTGTTAATTGTTCGGACGGTTCTTGAGTAACCGAAGCGGATTGAACCGGCGCAGCCATGACTATCGGAGACAAACACAGCACAACACTCAACACAATAAGCGAAACGGATATTTTTTTCATTTTAGTTAGCTCCTCCTTGATTTTTCATATAAGGAACATGGCGATTTTCTTGTGGATCTTCAGTATTTGGCCCATCCTGATGTTCCGAAGCCAAACGTTCCTTAATCTCATGAGAAATACCAATATCTCCCACCTCTTGAGCACCGCCAAGAGCCTTAGCTTTTAATCGCATTGCCGCTAATTGTTGTTGCGTTGTCAACAATGTATCAAGCATCAAACGAACCTTTAAATTATCCCGCAATGAGGTTTCCCAATCACGTGTTTTCATTGTCGCCGGCTGTTGTTCCGCAGCGGCATTCTCCGTAGAACTTTCAGGTTTCGGAGTGGAATTCGGAAGAATGGATTCTTGAATTTTATCCAACTCTGTTCCCAACTCTTTAAACTCTTTTATATAACCTTTGATGACTAACCCTCTGGCCATTTCATCAATCGCCCGACGTTGAGCGGCATACTTCATCCGAGCATCCTCTTGAGTCATGCCTTCCAAAGTACCGGCAGTGCTGATTAATTCATCTATATTGGCTTGACCGGCTGCCTCAACACTACCTGAGCCTGAACCGGAGCCTGAGCCGGAACCAGACCCGGAACTGCTACTGCTTCCACTGCCACTACCGCCTCCGCTGCTACCACTGCCACCGCCGGAAGAGGATGTTTTTCTATAACTTTTATATGTGGAAACACCACCTTTTGCCATGTTAGGTGATTTTTTCACCGCCATCGGCGTAGGCTTTTCAATCTGTTCCAATGTTTTCGATGTCATACCTTTGCTAAATGCTTTGGCTAACCATGTATTAGCCTCTTCCAAATATGACGCCATTTTATCCCGAACACCACCAAACAAGTTTTCTGTTTGTTTGGATAAATCATTCGTTATATTGGACCCGTATTGCAAAATACAATAAATATAATTACCGGACGGGCAAGCCGCTTGAGCTTGTTTAACCGGCACAACGGCAATAGACAAAGCAATCATAAAAGCCGTTATCAACATATATATTTTTTTCATGGCCATTCTCCTTCTTGTCTTATTGCGCCGCAGCCGGTGTTTCTGCCGGTGCGTTGCCTGTTTCTGCCTTATCAGGATCTTCTAACAGTTCAACTTCTTTATCATAAACATGGTGTATCCCGTCAAATTCCATTAATTTCATCTGTAAAACAATATCGGCGATTGTTTGTTTTGCCATTGAAATTAATATCGTTGTTCCCACATTTAAATCATCGATTTCATTACATCCGCTGGTTATGGCTTCAGAAATACTTTTAGCATCTTCCACCAAAAACTTTTGCACACCAATACCTAACGCCAAAACATCTGCAACAACTTCCCGTTGGTAATCATACCGTTTTTTCATTGCTTTCTTCATCGTTTCTGCCGTTAAATTGGCCGATGCTCCGGCTGTTGACTCTCCTTGCTTTTCTTTATCAGGTTTAACAAAGAATGTTTTCTCAACATACTTAACAGCTGCGTCCATTGTTTCCTGGGCCCGTCCGTACTGGGACTTATCTTCCTTATCCAACAAAAACTTTTTAACATATTCATAGGCTTTTTGAGTTTGTTTTGGAAGAGCGGCCACCTGCGCCGGACAAGCATCAACAGACGGTTCTTCTTCGGGATTTTCCACCAACTCTTGCTGAGCCGGAGTGCCCTCACCTACCGGCGTTCCCGGATTAGCCCCAACGGTTTCTAATTGTTTTTGTTTTTCCTCAGAGGTTTTTTCATCCAATCTTGCCGTTTCTGTTTTTTGCGCTTGCTCTAGCTTCGTGAGCTCCTTTAATTGAGGATCTTCAATTGGAATACCGGTTGGCGGAATATTCATAAAGCTCATCAAACCGGCCTTAGAGGCGTTCTCTAAAATAGGCTGAACCTGAGCCCACGGCATTCCACCCGTGGCCAATGAAAACAACCCGTTCGGATCATTCGTTAAGGTTAATGCCTTTTGTACAACATCCGCGTTTTTGACAAGAGATCCTACTTGAGAGGTCACATTTGCCCACGCACCGGTTGCAGTACTTGTTAAACTCGATACTTCAGATAAAACGGCGTCTGTATCAACATCGGGTCCTAACAGTTCCTCAAACGAAACGCCCTGATTGATCCCACTCCCTTCGGAAGCGACAACACCGGCCGATGCCTTCACGACATAGGGCATACCCAAAAGCGAAACACCAGCCAATAAAGCAATTAAATATTTATTCATGGGTATTCTCCTTTCTATTGTGCCGTTGGTTGAGAATTAGACGCCAGCGACGTTTCCGACAAATCCTTCGGTTCATCTTTATTAATCAAAGCCACAGCGGAATTAATCTCTAACAAACGGGAATGTAAATGCAATAACTCAGCTTGTTTTTTCATAGACCCCAATTCCAACTCAGCCATTCGTATAAATAATCCGAGATGATCAGTTGTCTCTTCAACCTTTTCCTGCATTTTTTGATTTTCCTCGTCGGCTTTTATGGATAATTCCAATGCTCTGTCGGCCACAGCTTCCCCATAAGCAACAACCTGTACCAATAAAATGTTTTGTTGATTTCGGGTAACCTTCTGTAGTTCTTGTGTTTCTGTCTTAATAAAGACAACTTTTTCCACCTCAGCTTGTACCTCGGCCAAACTCGGTTCGGTTTCGGCATCTGATACTTTTGTTTTTTCCAAAACATTTTTAGGAATGATGACCGGCCACTCACTCATTGGCAGAGCCGAATTTATGTTAGGACGACTGGCCGTACCACCTAAACTTCCTTCGCCCGCAATAGCCCTATTCGATATCGCTTCCCGCTCATTTGCAGCTTCATTTTGTCTTTGAACTACTTCAGAGCTAGCCACCTGTTTCATTTTGGTTGCGATACTTTGCATATTCTCAGACAAACCGGCATAAACCGGTCGGCTCACGCAGACAGTACCAAGCAAGGCTATTGAACAGCATATCAAAAAAATATTTCTTATTGTCATAACACTGCCTCCCTCTTACTGGGTTGTACCATTAGACTCTTCAGAAGCCTTTCCTGAAGACCCTCCGGCAAAGAATGTCGTACCGATACGTTGATTGACAAGAGCTCCGTAGTCCGCCAAATTTGACGCATACACATCCGTTGTATAGTTTTGCGATTCATTGGACATAATGGATACAAGTGAAACAACCCCAATCGCATTCCGAATATCCGTCGCCTTTTCATTAATCAACTTAACGGCATCTTCTTCGCGTTTCGGTTGTCTGACTTTGGCCACCTCCTGACGTATCCAAGCTTTAGCCAACCCTTGAGTAGCCAATTCTTTTACCATTTCAGTTTGGAATAATGAAATTTTTTTCAATTCTTCCACGGTTAACTTGGCCATTTCTGTTTCTGATTGAGGTAACTGTGCATTTTTTTCAATTTTTGCCCGCATATCCTCAAATTGTTTTCTCGCCTCTGCATATTCGGTCTCTGATCCCGTCCCCGTTCCGCCAAACACATGGGAACGATTTCCGTTTCGACCTTCAGCAGTCTCACTGGAACCGGAACCGGAACCTGATCCCGATCCGGAACGACCGGAAGAACCGGAAGAACCGGACCTGGACGAACTACCCGGCGTCAATCCCATTCCTTCTAATCCATTAGCGGCCTGACGTTGTCTGTTACTGCCGTTAAAAAGCCCTTCCAAGAAAGATGTCAATTGAGACGGATTATCCAACAAGGATTTTATTTGATCCGGAGATAACTTATCGCTGATACCCGATCCCAACAAATTTTTCAGTTGAGATTCTGTCAAATTCTCAAGCTTTCCTTGTGCTCTGGCTTTGTAAGCATCACCATCAAAATTCAACAAATCTTCGGGCGAAAGAGAGTCCATAATTTTTCCCAAACCGCCATTGCCACCACCAAATGAAGCCATGGTTCGGCTGACATCATTGCGATTAACACCGCCAAAAAATAATTGCGCCAACTGTTTTGGATCAACAATATTCTTAGCACCAAAACCACCATTCAAAATCTCACGCTGATCCAATAAAGTCACAGCACGTTGTTTTGCCTCGGCAATATTTCCATTTAACGTATTCCCCAAAGAAGATTGCGCTGTTTCTCCAGGATCTTGTAATATGGCTATCTGTGCTTGAACGACTGTACCCCATAAGACCAAAGGCAGAGCCACACATACCAATAATTGTACCTTCATGTTCTTCCCTCCCTTTTTATTCGGATGTTGTTGTCATTTCATCATTTCCCAACGTTTCCGGTTGAGCCAATGTGTCAGACAACTGTAAAATCATAAATGTTGTATTCATTCCCAATAACTTTTCGGTCTCACTCAGTTGTCCCATGGTAATACCATTCATAACCTGAATAGCTTCACGGTTATTTTGAGCCTCTTCCACAAATTTTATGGCATTATTTCTTCGTTCATTAAATTTTTCAATATTCCCTTCAACCAATTTTCCCAAACTGATTGCATATGAAGAAATTTGATTCAAAAACACTCTGCGGTTATGCGAAATCTTTTCCAATTCATCCGCCGTTATTTTTCGTTGTTCTTCTTCAGATTCCGGTAAAAAGAACGCTTTTTTAATTATTTTCACAGCCTTTTCAGGATCATCAAAAATCTCGTCCGTAATACCGGCTTCCGGCATATTAATGGAAGGTTTTTCAAGCGCAGCCATTGTGCCGGCACTTGAATTCAAAATATCACCCGCCGGAGATATCATTTGTTCATCGCCTCCACCTCCCGCAGATGGTGTCGCCCCTGTAGATGGTGTTACCCCTGTAGAGGCAGTAGTACCACTTGGTGAGGCACCACCTTGAAGCCGTTCATCCATCGGGCCCGCCTCTCCACGAGAAGCCGTATTCTCTGCTTCCTCAGTCAGCTTGTCTTCAGAAACTTCTTTATCTCTTTCGGCAGATACCACATTATCCATCTCTTGTAGCTGAGAATCCGTGACTTGTGATGGATAACCGCCACCGCCTATACCACCGAACAAGCTGTCCAGCCCAAAACTATCAAAGTTCATACCCATTAATTGCTTTAATTCAGGCGTCATATCCTTAATTAAAGCCTGACCGACGGTACTCAGATTTTTTAAGTTCGTTAAATCTGACAATGAATTAAAATTTTTGAAATTTTTAACCATGGAACCAATACCGGCCATACCGGAATTTCCGGTCCACTTCCCTGCGCCAAGCATCGCATTACCAATATTTGCAGAATTTGCCGAACCGCTCAAGATATTTGCCACCCCATCTGCCGCATCGACCGCGACACCGGTATAGGCATTAACTTGTTGAGCAGCACCATACCCCCCGATAGAGGGTGTAATATGAGCTGCATCTGTAACACTGCCAATGGCTTGTCCACTTTCAAAAACTTTTCCGACAGTCCGACCAACCCCTGTTTCAGCAGCCGATACAGACAATCCCAAAGCCAAAACCATGGCACAAACACTTACACCAACCATTTGTGATAATTTTGTCATGACAAACTCCTTTAAAAGAATTGCACACACCTTTCCTTTAAGGATTATTATACCACCAAAATACAATCGCGCAAGTGTTTTTTCATAAGTCAGTTGTTTTTTTGACGTTTTTGAGAAATTTGAATCGTATTTTGCAACAACATTGTGACAGTCATCGGACCAACGCCGCCCGGAACCGGTGTAACAGCGCCGGCATGCCCCAACATCTTGCCAAACTCGACATCTCCGACAATCTTTTTATTCCTCAACCGATTGATACCGACATCAATAATCACGGCCCCTTTTTTCACAAAGGATTTTGTAATCAAGTTCGGTTTGCCGACCGCAACAATCAAGATATCTGCCTCTCGACAAACTTTTTTTAAATTAACCGTTTTTGAATGGGCTTGAGTAACGGTACAATTTTCATCCAACAATAACTGAGACAGCGGTTTACCAACCAATTTTGATCGACCGACAATAACGACATTCTTACCTTGCAAAACAGGACAAACCGTTTTTAACAAAGCCACACAAGCCATGGGTGTGCAGGGAACTAAATTCGGACGACCGACAAACAAATGCCCTAAATTGACACTGGTCAATCCGTCGGCATCTTTTTGGGGATCAATCGCCTCAATAACGGCATCGGCATCCATATGTTTCGGCAGCGGTAATTGCACCAAAATACCATCAACTTTATCATTTGCATTCAATTCCTGAATAAAGGCGATCAATGCTTCCTGCGTCATCACGGGAGACAACTGAAACAACTCGGAAACAATACCGACACGTTCGGCTACCTGTCGTTTATGCCTCACATAAATTTCACTGGCCGGATCATTCCCCACCAAAATAACAGCCAGTGTCGGAACCCGGTCCATACGGGCAACCTGAGACTTTAATTTTTCCTGATACTCAACGGCTAATGCCTTACCATCAATAATTTGCGTTTCCATAATAACTCCTTATTTGTATTCAACAACGGCATACCGTTTAATTTGCCGTAATAATTTACGAGACAGCTCATCCATTTTTTCCATTTCCAACATCGATTTAATGGCGTCATCAGACGGCAACACAGATTGTTTTTGGATGCTACATTTCATAAAGAATAAATCTCCATCCACCGTTTGAATCGGCCCGATAGGCATTCCCGTTTTTTGTGTATCCAGCGTATGTTTTAACTCCGGCGGCAATTGATTAGGATCCGTTAATCCACGACGAACAGATGCAGTTATCGCATTTTTTTCACCAAATGCCACAAAAGAATCGCAATCTGTTAATTTAAAAATTTGCGGAATGGCCGAAACCGTTTTGTTTTTTGCAGTTGCCATCTGAGCCAAATCCCAAATTGTTATAGTGCCGTCTTGCACCGCAGTCCGCTTATCCAACAATAACACCATTAACCATCCGTTATCCGTTTGAATGGGATCCGACATTTCATTTGTTTTTAACCGAGATATCATCTTCATAATATGGGGAGCATATATGCCGTCCTTTATCCATCCGATTAATCCGTCAGAGGTAGCTGATTTTGCCATGGAATACGCTTTTGCCATTTCGGAAAACGAGGCTCCCTTCCGAATTTTTACACTGATATCATCGGCTTGTTTTTTAGTCGGTACAACAATTTCGGCCAATAAATAAGTCGGTTGAGCCAGTTCTTGTTTTAAGGCTTCTTTTTTTACATGAACATCTTTATCCCGCACCGGCGTTAACATATCTTTATGTTTATTCAATATTTGCAACCACAGCAAATCGGAACGCACTTGAGATTCTAAAAACGCCCTCTCTATTCCCGCCTGTTGTAACAACTTTTCCATTTGACCGACCGGCATATCATTTTGCGTTTCCAATCGTTCAATGGCGTCACTGACATCCTTTTTGGATACCGAAAATCCTTGTTTGTCCGCCTCTTGTACTTTAATTTGTTCATCCACCAATTGAAGCAAGGCTTTTTTTTCAAGTTCCTCTTGCGTTAATCCTTGCGTTTGTGACGGTTGTTGCAGTTGCATCAGCTTTGCCCGCCCTGTCACATCATATCCGGAAATCGGAACATCCCCGACAACCGCCTTTATTTCACCGGCTGTCACAGATAACGAACCACACGAAACTAACAAAGCCAAAATATATTTTTTCATTACACACCCCCCAATGTTTTCAACACAAACTTAACCATAAAAGACGTCTCCCCCGTGTAATCTCGATCTTCGGTAAACGATTTGCTTAAATCAAAAATAACGGCTAAACATTCGTTATCATATCTGACGGTTGCCCCTGCTTCAACCGGGCCACCATCATCGGCTAAATCATAACGATACAAGCCGGCAACGGACCACTGACGTGATAAACGAGAAGATCCAAACAATAAAATTTCTTCACGAGATGGATAAAAATTATCTCCAATCCACGTATCTTTTAAATAAACATAATCAATTCCCAATCGCAAAGGATCAGACCCACCCACCAACGTAATTTCATTTTTTTTGGCCGTCAATTTGTTTTCATCTAATCGGAAACGATAAGCCAAAGAAACATAATCATAATCAATACTCATACGGCCGACATAATCGGAAAAATGTTTATCTTCCCCCATTAAAGTTCCCATGCCTTTATCTTGTTTAAACCGATAAGATTGTCCAAACATAGTGGAAAAAGCCGCATTGGTATTTGTATAAACGGACCATTCCGCGCCATAGTTAAGTCGAGCACCCGTTTCCACACGATCATACCCGCTATATCGATTGCGAGAAAACAAATTCGTATCATCAAAATCAAAAACCAAACTATCCGTATCCGGAATTTTATCAGCATTTGTATCTTTATTCGGAGAAACAACCGCCATTACAATCGGCCTGAAAACCTGAGTGGTATTTTGAGTTGCCATACCCATCGGATAACTGGCCTCTACGGATAAATTCGGATAAACACGACCGGTTGTATAGGTATCATCCGATTTTTGCATCCCAAATGCGTATTTTCCGGTATCGATATTATATCCGTCAAAACGCACAGTCCCTATGACATCATACACCGCACCGTAAGAGCTGACATACGGCAACCGAAACCCTTGAATCAAAGACAATCTGTCGGATTTAAACCGTTCTCGTGTGTGTATTAATGCACTATTAACTTCAGTAAAGGCATACAATCCCATATCCGTCAAGGGCGTCGTTTGATAATTCATTTGCAATCTTGGAATAATAATCGGTAAGCTTTTTGAACTGACACCAGCCCGTAAACTTTGAAATGACAAGCCGGATACATTCGCATAGGCACGCGTTCCAAAACGTTCTGCCGCCAACCGAGATGTTAAAAATGATTCATTATCATCAATATTCGGAATTTTATACTTTCTGAAATAAGTATCACTGGACGAACGGAAAATATCACCGCTAAAGCGCCAATTATCATTCACATCATATTCAAAATTGGCTCTAATATGGCCTTGATAATCCTTGTTGTCATCATCGTCTTTCGTTCCGCTGGCTTGTAATTTTATCGCCCCTCGTTTAAAAACACCTTGATAATCCGTCACAATTAACGGCAAATGAGATACCGAAATTGTCGGGGTAACCAACAAATTTTGATTATCTGCAATATCAATGAAAAAAGGCGTTTCGATTCCATTTCCCATCGTTGAAGAATGAGCCAATGACGGAGACAAAAATCCCGTTTTACGTTTAACGGTATGATCCGGCGCTTCTAAATACGGGAAATAAAAAACAGGAATATCTTTAACATCCAAAAAGGCATGAGTAAAACTGATTGTTTGATCCGGTTTATCATGTTTCATTCTTTTTGCCCGCAGCTGCCATAACGGAGATTTTCCCTGACATCTTTCGCAGGGCGTATAAGTCAAATCTCTTAAATACAAGACAGTCCCTTTATGGGCCCGCTTCATAGAGGCCGCCGCCACGTATGTACCATCAATAATCTGCATTGTCATTTTTTTTGCAACGGCATTTTGCAATCCGTTACTGAGTGACGCATTTTGTGTCGTAATAACCGTTCCGTCCGGCGATGTTATTGTGGCCTTTTGAGGAATATGAGACGTACCGGCCGTTTGATTAAAAATCAATTTATCCGTTTTCAAAATTGTGCCGTTTTGTTCCACAACAACATTTCCCAAAGCCGTCATTGTCCCGGCATTTTTATTATACTCAATGGCATCCGCTTCAAAATTAACCGGCGCATCTTTATCCACATTAAATTCTATGGGCGCAGCCATGGCGGCACCGGATAAAAATACCATTCCGATAAAAGCACCGATTTTCAAAATTCCGATTTTGAATTTTTTCCCCTTAATCAAGACAAAATATATCACGATAATCGGCACTATCACATTCACAACCATCAAAGGAAGTAACCATAAATTTTTAGCCGCCATATTTTCGAAAGCCAACGCCAAAGATTGCACGACCAAAGCCGACAATACAATAAAATTAATCTGCCCCATTTGGCCACGACGGTTATAATATCCGGCCAGCACACCGAACATAGCCAAAAAGACAAAAGTAATATTATAAATTGGTTGAACCAACCGTTTTAACGCTTCCACCTTAAATTTACGGAATTTAGCCGGCGTATCAACATCTGACTGAGACGCCGTCAGTAAATATGTCAGAGGAAATTCACGTACATCTCCCTTTCTGGCCGTCTTTTGCGTCCCATCACCGAATCCCATGGTATATTTATCAAACTTTAAAACAGAAAATTGATTTGTTGTCCGATTGATTTCCTGACGAAATCCTTGTTCAAACATAACCTGTGTTTCATCTTCTCCCTGATATACAATTCCCCGCTCGGCAATCAAAGAAGCCGGCTTTTCGGCATCCTTTGTATCATAAACAATAATTCCTTTTAAAACACCGTCAGATAGTCTCTCTCGAATATAAATCGTTAAATTTTTAAAGGAATTAAATTGACCTTCTTGCAACATCAAATGGGATAAATTGTTTTTTATTTGCCATTTCATCTCGCGCATTTGTGTGTTAGCATAAGGGACAACAAATAAAGAAAAAATATACCCCAAAATCATTAAAATTCCGGCAAAAATAAGAGGAGCCCGCATAATTTGGCCGTTATCCATACCCACGGCCCGCATCACCATTAACTCTTTATCCGATTGCATACGCGTATAAATAAACAAGGTAACGGCAAACAGTGCAAGAGGTGACAAAATTTGAATAAAATTCGGCAAAACCAACAGCGTCATTTTCAAAAAAACACCGACAGACACCCCTTTTGTCACAATCATATCAATCATTCTCAAAGATTGAGTCAACCATACCAAAACCGTCATACCGGTTAAAACCAGTACAAAACTAACCAATAATTGTTTAAAAATATACTTATTCAAAATCATCATTTTTAGGCGTTTCAATCCTTTTCTATTTATCACTATACGCCAAAGGATGAGATTTTTCAACTGTCTTTTTTAATCTGTCTTGTAAAATATGCGTATAAATTTCGGTCGTGGCAATATCGGCATGACCTAACATCTTTTGAACTGAGCGTAAATCAGCCTCATGAGCAACCAAGTGAGACGCAAACGAATGCCTAAACACGTGAGGCGACACTTTTTCCGGATTAATTCCAACTTTTAAAGCCGTCTTTTTAAGGTGATAAAAAAAACAAACACGAGTTAAATGTCCCTCTTTTGCCGTTTCAGACGGAAACAACCACTTGCTGGGACGCCCCTTTGGCAAACAATATTCACGATGTATCAACCAATCTTCCAAAGCAAGAGCGGCCGGCTCTCCAACCGGTATCATTCGTTCTTTTCGCCCTTTCCCCATAACGGTAATGGTCTGTTTATCCTCTGTGACAGCACTTAACGGCAATCCGACCAATTCACTGACCCGCATACCGGTCGCATATAAAATTTCCAGCATAGCTTTTAAACGCACATTGTCTCCGACCCCATTAATTAATTGATTAATTTCAGATTCGGATAAATATTTTGGTAACGATTTCCCGATTTTAGGAGAAACCAAATAATCTGCCGGATTTTTTTTTATAATTTCTTCAGAAAATAAATATCGATAAAATTCACGCATCGCCGACAATCGACGTCCTTGTGTTTTTTCGGATAATCCGTTTTTTTCGGCCACCGTACGCATGTATCCTCGTAACTCGTCATACCCGGCTTTTATCAAAGAAATTTTACGTGTTTTCAGATAGGCCTCTAAATCCATTAAATCACTTTCATAAGCCGATACGGTTTTAGGACTCGCCCCACGCTCAGCAACAATAATGTCCAAAAAAGCAATAATGTGTTTATTGTCCGTTTTCATCGATAACGTACCGTTCTGCTATAAAAGAGTTAATTAATTTTTTAGGGGTTATTTTTGCCAATCCTTTTACAATATCCGTTTCAAAATAGGGACTGTCATACAACGCCTTCATTCCCCGCATCAATGCCTCTCCTTTTCGGTTATTATCATCTAAATATCGAATTGTTTGAGCGGCCGTAATTGCATACATTGATTGATTTTTCCAAGGATACAAGGTCCTGTCAACATCGGTCTCAAATCCTTCTAAATTTGCTTGACGAAACAATTTGGCGCACCCTTCATCCGGCGTCTTTTGGCAATACTTTATTGCTTGGGCAGATATTCCTCCTCCCAACCACTGCATTAAGGGTGCCAACAAAACCGCTTGTTTTTGATAGACCGGATCGGGACTGTTTTGCAATATCTGCATCCATGCGTACGCCCTATCTGCTTGCCCCGATAAAGCATAAATCTGAACAGCATGAAAAGCGATGGAAATATTTTTTTGCTCTGCAGAGATATGATTTAAAAACGGCTCAATCACAGGCACCCCCTGCAAAAAGACAGCATCATTTCGGGCACTCTGTAAATAATCGAGGATAAACCGAATCTGCTGTTCTTTATTTTTTTCCGCATTTATTTTTTGATATAACAAAGCGCGCCGCACGGATGCATTTGTTGTTTGACTATCTTTTGGAACAGCCAGATAAATATCCACCAACACATCGGCCGAAACAGTTTGTTCTGCCGCCTTAACGCGGTACGCCCAAGGAACACCTCCCATAGAAGCCAATGCCTTTTTTAACGGAAAGGATAGGTTTAACTCCTCCCAATTTATCTTATTCCCTAACGCCGATAACAACATTAAATGCTTAGGCAATATTTTTTCAGATGGCAAAGCCGATTGCTTTCCGTCAAAAACTCTTTCAGCCAAAGCCACTGTCATTTTATCGCCTTGACCACCTTCTTTTTGAGTAGAAAAAATCAATGATGCACCGACAATATCTTGCTTAGATAAAGCACACGACAATTGCATTTCTTCAGCCATTTGATTAAGGTCCTTACCGGTCCGAAGCATATCGCATGCCTCTTTTGTACGACCGGATAAAAATAACGCATAAACGACCATCGCCTTAATATCGGCCGTTCTGTGTTGAGGCGGCACCAACTCAACCAACCGAATAATATCATTCCACCGTCCTAAACGCATTAACACATTCAACCGAAATTCTAATGACAAAGATGCCGGATGTGTTTTTGTTATCATTAAATCAGCTAAAACATTTTGCATTGCCGGCGACAATGAATACCCCGACAATTCTTTAATCAACCGTTCCATATCCGATCGAGAGGACACTCCCCAAATATCGACCGGGATTCCCGTTTCAATACCTACTGTATTTATACTAACGGCCGGCAACGGCTTAACAAAAACAGACGGGAACAGCGTATCACTGACGGCATTTGCAGACGACGCCGTCATGACAGCAAAAATAAATCCGATACATTTATTTATTAACCGCATTCGGCACAATCTTTTCCACATGGGTCAGAGTCGGTTTAACGTCAGCCACCGCGACATACACCAAAAATACCGCTAAAGCCGCCAAAATAATCTTTAATAAATATCGTTTTTTTTCATTTGCAGCACCATATCTCATATTTTAAATCCTTTCCTACTGGACAGACGCATAAAAAACTGTTATAATCGTTACAATACAATGAATAACCTAATGTGTCAAGAAAAACGGAAAATGAACGGAAATTTAACAGAACCAAAAATTATTTTACTGGTTGGAATGATGGGGGTCGGAAAAACCAGTCTCGGTCGGATTTTAGCAAAGCATCTGAAACTTCCCTTTATGGACAGCGATAAAGAGATTGAAAAAATTACCGGTTTTACCATCTCTGATTTATTTGCCCGCTATGGTGAAGTTGAATTTAGAAAAGGTGAAGAGCGTATCATGGAACGTCTGTTAAAGGGAAAACCATGTGTATTATCTTCCGGTGGTGGGGCTTTCTTATCCGAAAAAACACGGGAGGTTGCTAAAAAATATGCAGTTTCAGTGTGGATAAAGGCCGGATCGGATGTGATATCCAAACGCACCCAAGGTCGTACGCACCGTCCATTAGTGCCGGCCGCCGATAACAAAAAAGCAATAGAACGATTGGTCAGTGAGTGTTATCCACTGTATGAAAAGGCCGATATTATGGTCGAATCATTCCAAGAGCACCCCTACAAAACCGTTAACCGGTTGTTGACATTGTTGGAAGAAAAAGGAATCGTCGAAAACGCACGACCGATTATAGGACCGCGCAAAAAATATCATAAAAAGGAATCTGCAAAAAAATGACATCATACATTTTATTATTTGTTTTGCTGTGTTTATCATTTTTCTTTTCGGGAACGGAAACGGCTGTAACAGCCGCGTCTATGCCACTGTTGCATGAAAAGGAAAAACAAGGCAACAAACGTGCCAAAAAACTCAATAAAATGAAAAAGGATTCCGCCCGCCTTATCAGTACGCTCTTATTCGGTAACAATGTGGTTAATATTGCCATTACAGCCATTTCAACAGCTATTTGTATTGATATTTTCGGCGAATCTATCGGCGTGTTGGTTGCCACATTCGGCGTCAGTTTCATGGTGTTGGTTTTTTCCGAAATTTTACCCAAAACATACGCCATGAATAATGCTACCGAATTTGCCTTAGCCGTAACACCTATTTTAAAAATATTCGTTGTTATTTTATCTCCGTTTGTAACAGCTTTAAATTGGATAGCAAAAATCATTATGAAGGTCTTGCACATGAAACCGGCAAAAGTCGCCACCGAGGCCGAAATCAAAGCCGAAATTCGTGGTGCTATTACTATGCAAGACGGCGACGTTATGAATCAAGAACGCTATATGATGAAATCCGTTTTGGACTTGAGCGAGGTAACCGTCGGCGATATTATGGAACACCGCAGTCAAATGGTTTCGTTAAATGCCAATTTACCGTTTGAAGAAATCGTGGAATTCGTCAGTCGTTCTCCGTTTAGCCGTATCCCGCTGTGGTCCGGTAAACGTGATAACATTATTGGAATTTTATATTCAAAAGCCTTGTTAAAAATGATGCGCACCTATTACGTGAACGGCAAAAAAATTAATATAAAAAACTATCTGACAAAACCATGGTTTGTATTAAATACCACAACATTGTTAGACCAATTACATGCCTTTAAAAGACGACGTGAACACTTTGCCATTGTGGTGGATGAATACGGCGCCGTTCAAGGCTTAGTAACTTTAGAAGATTTATTGGAAGAAATCGTTGGAGACATTTCCGATGAAACAGACACACCGGCTCAATCTACATTACAGGTAACAAAAACAGAATCCGGTTCAGTACGTGTTGACGGAAACGCCAGTATTCGGGATATTAACCGCTACTTTAAATGGGAAATTCCGGATGATAATGCGACCACTATTGCCGGATATATTATGTACGAAACGGAACGTATTCCAAATGTCGGACAATCATTTGTCATTAACGGTTTTACGTTCACCATTGTCGGCAAAGAACGTAATCACGTTACGTGTGTAGATATCATCCCACCGGCCATTTAAAAATTTTCTTGCAAAATCATATAAAAAAGAGTATGGTACGAAACATATATTTTTATACATAATAGAAAGGCACTTCCCCCGTGTTAAAAAAATTCTTTGCTTTAATTATTGGCATTGTGCTATGCCCCTTTTGTGTTTTTGCTCAATATGCTCAAGATTGGGATATGCGTGTACGATTAGTGGACACAACACCTACCGTTTATGAACGCCCCTATTCTTTAGATGAAAACTATATTGATAAAAAAATGTTAGGACGCAATACAGCTGTCTTGTTTGGGACAGGCATTGCCACTATGGGATTTTTATATATGATGCCGACCAGTTTTACCAACTGGGAAAATGATGACGAAGGTCCATTTGAAAAATGGTGGGATAATGTCTCTCGTGAACCGGTATGGGACAGTGATGATTTGTTTTTAAATTATGTAACCCACCCTTATGCCGGTGCCATTTACTATATGGGGGCCAGATCTGCCGGAGCCAATGCAATGACCTCCTTTTGGTATTCTTTCGCTCTGTCCACATTCTTTTGGGAATATGGGATAGAATCTTTTGCCGAACGGCCCTCTATCCAAGATTTAATCGTTACACCGGTTGCCGGCGCTTTTATTGGGGAGTGGTTCTATAAAGTAAAACGAGGCATTGTGGAAAACGACGGATATCTCGGCGATTCAAAAGCGTGGGGAACATTTGCGTTATGGGCAATGGATCCGATTACCGAGGCCGGAAACTTAATTTGGGGAGATGACAAACCGATTAATGACAGTTTTTCATTTTCATCGCAACCCACCATTACACCTACCGGCCGTTTGGGCTATGGCATGCGTTTAAATTTTGCATTTTAAAAAATAAATATTTACATCAAATTTATTCTGTGGTATAAAGACCTCAAGGCATTTATTTTGCCCCGAGGTTTGAACACCTCTTTAACACTATCTTGCTGTGCAGGATATAAAACAACTTCCAACCACTTTTTAAGTGGTTTTTGTTTTAATTTTTAACAAAAATGGAAGTTGATATATGAATAAAATTTTAATAAGCATAATAGCGGTATTTATGATGTCGAATGCTGTGATAGCAGATGATACAACTTATGCAAATGGAACTGGCATTGTTGTAACAGGCACCGTTACAGAACATAAGTATTGCATGAGTAATAAAGCGATGAACTGGTGGAACGTACATGCTTGGTGTGAAGGATTGAAAAGCAGATTATTTGATTTAGATCTAAACAATTGTGGGTGTAATAATGCTACAATTAATTGCACGGCATCGTGTCCAGAATTAGCCTTTGGCGGGACAGATACATGGGTATGGACATCGGTTCCATATAGCACCAAACAGGCATATGATGTAACGTATGGTGCCGTTCACCCTCAAAAAACCGTGGAGATACCCGTCGTGCTCTTTGTTATTAACTCATTTATATAAGTTTTTATCGCTGTATTACAAACTTTTTTTGTAATGCTGGCTGCCAAAAATCATCCGTAAAAATACCATCCAATGTTTTAAAAAATTGTTCTCGGTAATGTGCGTGAGAAATCGCTGATTGATTTTGTGGTAAATCCGATAAAATTTTAGAAATCTCATCCAAATCATCTACATGATGAAAAGTCGGCAAATCCAAATGTGTATACCGATTTTGTTGACGTATGCCGATATCTATCACATTAACCCCTAGCTGAGGAGCTTCTTTCACACCACAAGAACTGTTGCCAATTAAAACATCAGCGCCCTTTAATAAATGTTGGAAAGCACTAAATGGTAACGATTTAAAAAATTGAAATTTCGGATTATCTTTGTATTGTTTATACACATCCAAAATCACCTGATGATTTAAATCATTGTTGGGCATAATAACAACATATGAACGAGTATCCTTTTCCAGCACCCGCATGATGTAAGAAATTTCATCATGAATGGTGTCAGCTGATACCGTTGTGGTTGGATGATAAATCAAAACGCCATAATGATCGGATACGGGTGGAATATTATCCATTTTGTCTGTCGGCAAATTTGCCAAACTGGACGTTCCGACAATATGAATATTCCCTTCTTCTTCCCCCATTTGCATCAGCAGAGATTTTGCTCGGCTATCGGCCACAAAAAAACGATGAGCCAATTTAGAAATCGCATGGCGCAACGAATCATCAATACTACCACTTAAATCACCGGCCTCAATATGACACACCGGCACATTATTTAAAACGGCCGCCAAAGCACCGGCCATCGCCTCAGACCGATCGCCATGGATAAAAACAAAATCAATCTTATCTGCCGTTAAATGAGTACTGTAAGATTTGATAATGTGGGCCGTTTCATCTGCCGTAGTACTTTCTTGCAATTCGTTATCTATGACAATACGACACCTATCTGAAAAATCGGATTCAATTTCCGCATAGGTATCCCCGTATTTACTTTGCACTTGCATACTAGTTACAAACAAATGAATTCGGATATTCGCTTTTGGCAATAAATACTCTATATACGGTTTAATTTTTCCATAATCAGCCCGAGTGCCGGATAAAAATGAAATATTTATCATACGATGTCCATCCATTGAATATGAGACCCGGCCTTAATTTCACGAATTGTTTTTTTACCGATAACCTCATCAATTTGTGATGCCAGAATACCACACAAATAAGGACGTTTTGTTGTTAAATCCTCACGTTTAATTTTATGCCCCACCTTAATATCTTTCGCAGCAACCACTGTCGAAAAGGCAAACTCAATTGTTACTTTTTCTTCCGGTAAAGCTTGTTTTTTACCACCACGCATTTGGGCGATTTCGGCAGAACCCGCAATCAAATCCCGACACTCGGCAATATCCATAGAACAGATAATATCTTCCCCGTATCTGTCCTTTGTATCGGTAAAGTGGCGTTCCAAAACGCTCGCCCCCAAAGCCGTTGCAGCCAAACACGCCAAATTATTGAGCGAATGGTCGGACAAGCCAATAATTTCATCGGGGAAAGCTGCCTTTAATTCCTCTAAAGCCCCCAAACGAATTTGTCTGGCCTCAGTCGGATACAAGTTCGTTGTATGCATAATCACAAAATTATCGTGATACTGCCGGATACAAGCCACAGCCTTTTTAACCGCCGTTAAATCGTTCATACCCGTTGACAAAATAATCGGCTTTTTTTTGGACGCTATACACTTAACAAACTCATAGTTATTCATTTCGCCGGACCCGATTTTGTATGCCGGTACATTCATACTTTCCAATCTGTCAATAGCGGCGAAAGAAAACGGTGTAGAAATAAAAATCATCCCCAAACTTTGAACATAACGCTGAAACTCTAACTCTTGTTCTTCGGTCAATGCACATCTGGCCATAATATCCCAAATGGAATACGGTGAATTCCCCGGAATGGCTTTTTTGGCCATATCACTCATTTCGGCCTCAATAATATGCGTTTGATGTTTCACGATTTCGGCACCGGCCGATTTGGCGGCATCGGCCAATTTTTTTGCCTCAGCCAAAGACCCATTATGATTAATCCCGATTTCCGCAATCACTAAGGGCGGATAATCCGGGCCGATTTTTCTTCCCGCAATTTCAATAAATTTTGCCATATAATTTCTCCATAAAAGTTTATGATTTTATTATAGGCACAAACAAAAATGAAATGCAATTATTTAATCACGGATATGTTGATTTTGAACAACGTCAGATGAAAACCGTTTAGCAGTTTCTGTATATGGCACACACACAGGGGAAAATATATTTTGATTTTCATCCCCAAAAATACGAGGCGTTTTCGATGAAACATGACCAATCACATAACGATCATTTGTTTCTTCCTCACCTTCTCTAACCATGTGTTGAGCCAATAAAAACCGAGTTCCCGGATTTAAATATGATACATACTTTTTATTTTTATGATAGGCATCTTCCACAAAGAAATTTGCAAACATATTAAACATTTCTTTTGGATGTCCACATCGCCCTAGCCACCAATCAACGACTAAGGTATTCGGATGATATAATTCAGCCATCATTTGTTTAAATGTCGACTGTTCATTATCCGTTCGGATTAAACAAAAGCAATGATTATCATGTAATATACGTCCTTGTTTGTTTCGTAAGCTTAAACAAACGGATTGAAACGGAATATTATTCGCCTTTAATACCAAAGATGTCATATGTGCCATTTCGCCACAATTACAAACATGTTCGTTTTCAATCATATCAATAAAATCTAACCGATGGCGTGCTTTTTTGATGGCATTATCGGCTTTGTCTGCCGCCTTATGTACTCTGTTCATTTTGCCGGATAACCGTTCCAAATTTCGCATAAACCGATGTTTATAAAAAGAGACATAAGCATCCAACATATATAATTTTGAAATATCCTTAAATTCATTTGCCAAATCTAATGCAAAACAATTGTTTCTCAGTTGGCGAATATTTTCTAATCTTCTGTCAATTTCATAACTGTCCAGCAGTGTTGTAATCAGTAAATCACGTCTTGGATATAAATCTTCTAACACAGCCAAACACTGATGCCCGATATGCCAATCGTTTTTATCCGCCGGCAATTCAATCGGCGGATAATATTTAGAAAATTTTCGGGCAAGTTTGACATTCGGATGCATTGTTAATCCCGAGAGCGTTCCATTTTTTCTTGCATTAAACGATTTTTACGTTCTTGCCAACAATCGCTGATACCGCCGGCGACACCAGATAAAACAGTACCTAACAAACACACACCCGTTGCACAGGCAAAACCTAAAGCGATTTGATTGTGGGATGGAATAATATCTGAATAATAAATCGTTCCGATAGCCCCAACCCCCGTCATAATGGCTAAAGCACTGCATGTAGCCATAACATCTTCACATTTATGCGCGAACGTAACGGGACGAGAAAGAACGTATTCTGTAAAATTTTTGGCCTCATCCCGATTAATCACTTGATGAATTAACGGAATATTTTCTTCGGACATCTCTTGACTTTGTTCCTCACAAATCATTTCTTTCGATACTATTTTTTCTGACATTGTTTTCTTCTCTGAAAAATCATATGTGTCACATTCTTGTCTGCCAAACACCATAGGCTCTTTCTTTTCCTCTGCCGGTTGAACAAGTGTCTGACTTTCCTGTGTTTTTTGTTCACCGGATACAATCTGTGGAACAGATTGGGTTTCTTTTATTTGCGGCATAATCTTTGATGGATTTTTGTTTAAATTACAATCCGCTTTTATCTGTTGCAACTCAGCATACGAATGAACACAAGAAGCAACAGATACACCTTGTTCCATATTAAAATTAATAACCGTATTCGAATTCATTTATCTCATCCTCTATTTTTGACGTTCTAATCTCATGCGATTTATCACCGCCTGCCATCCCGAAACAGTATAAGTTTCATCTTTATGGCGATTTAATTGTTCGGCACTTTCAATTCCGATGAGCGTTTGACTTTTAACTTCAACGGTTTGTTTATTGCCATCTGTATCAAAAACGGCATACCCGTTTTGAATCCCTAAATAAACGGCCGGCGTGTTATTGAATTGTTCTTTATCTTTTTCCCCCTTAATCACGCACCCGGCAAAAGTCCCCAATACAGCCATTCCCATAACGCAACGACGTATCATGCGTCCATAATATTCCGGAAATTTATGCGTGAACCGTTCTTTAGTCATACACATTGACTTACGCCCATTTATGACAATTGATTTAGGTACATCACGGTATGTTGTATAGGCATCTTTTGACCATAAAATATAATCCATATTCTCAGCATTTTTCATCGCATGCCCGTATCTGTTATAGAGCGTTTCGGCAGTATCGTCCAATCCGTTTTGAACCACAATATATTTGGGATTTTCATGTTTATCATCCGCCAAACGATACCCTGTTCCGGTTGCGAATTCTTTACCCTCCATCGTTTTAAAAATATAGGCGTTTTCAACAATATCTTTTTGAATAATAAAATGCTTTGTTCTAACTTCAATATTTACATTATCATTCACAAATAAGTCACGGCCACAATATGCCTCTGAACAAACCCCCTTCATTTTTAAATGACGGCGATGATTGCTGACGATATAGGACCCATCACGGCGAACCTCAATATCTTTAGCGTTTTGAGCTCCTTCCATCACTTTTCCCTTTTCATCATACAACGTCAATCCTGTACTTCGTTCCACAATGTATAAGGGTAAATGTTCATGAGGATGATATATCCAATCTATTGTTTCATCCTTAAATAAAACTGTTCCGTTTTTATCGAACACTTCGCCGGTTTTTATGTCAAAATAAAATTTTTCATTGATTTGATACTTCATTTTTTACCTCGTTTACACTTGATATTTTTGCCTTATATCATATCTAAAATATTGGTTAATTATCTTTATAAAACATAAAAAAATACACTTTTTAAATGCTAAAAATGCGGCATTATACAACAAGTATCAGCGCATATATTCCTTTCCGACCAATCGCCCAAACCAATTTTTATGACACAAAAATCGTTTTAAACCACTGTGACATTTCGTGTTATCTAATGGCATTTCCATTACCTTACCTTCCCTTTCAACACGAAAGACACCCTTTTTAACATCTACCGTCATTCGTTCCACAAAATCTGAAAACAGGCAGTCTCCCACGTCATTATATAAATATTTTTTTGATATCTGTCCATTTTTACAATCGGTTTCAAATGATAAAAAACGATGACCATATTGGCCGATATGACACCTATGATTTGTCCCGCTTCCCAACTGCTTAACATTATCCCAATCACCGTGCGGAACAAAGTAATAATCGGATATCCCCGTATCATCGATTCTGACCCAAAACTCAATCCCTATATTTTCTAATTTTGACATATTCATCCTCTTTAGTAGTCTATTTTACCTATTGTACCACAGTATTGTATATTTGTCAACTATTTTTTAATTCGTCCATTTTTTATTAATAAACCAACAAAAAAATCCCCCATAGAGAGGGGGAAAATAAACGGTACATAACACTTACTGACGAATATGTGTAAAATGATAAATCTGAGATATTTCTTTCCATTTGGCAATAGAATGCGTTTGTCCTTCACATCCATACAAATGACCGACCTGATGTCTTAACAGAGTATCCGACACAACCTCTGCTGTTTGTTTGTTGCCGTCCGTATCAAACAAAGCCACACCGTTTGAAATCCCCAAATATGTCATGTGCGCTTTTTGTTCATAAGCAGCTTTCTTTTCACAACATCCGTGTATTTGCGAAACACCCAAATAAGCGACCACAAGAGCACCGCATATTGCCAATCCTCGTAATCCTTGCTTTATTTTATATTCCGGAAATATGTATGTTTTTTTATTTTCATCCAACCCAACAACATAACATTTTTTATTCCAGTAGATATGCTTTACGTTTTGAGCCCCCTTTACCGGCTGACCATTTCTATCATATAACGTCCACAATCCTTCTTCATTTTCAACAGCAAAATATCTTGGATTATTATCGCCGGAACAATAAGTACTTCCCCTTGCAAATTCCTTACCTTGCTTTGTTTTAAAAGCATAACCTTTGCCATCATTATTTTCATCACATTCAATAATAAAATATTTTTCTTTGTACCGTATGGTCATTTTTCATTCTCCTAAACTCATTAATGCCTCAACCATAGCACAAAAACGGCCGTTTATCAATTCTTTTGTTATTTTACTCTTTGCAAAAAATCTGCTTTTTGATATACTGTTTTTACAGTTTAAAATAACAAATGAGGTTTATTATGTATCACAGCTTATTTGATGTCTTTTCCATTGGTATCGGACCATCCAGTTCTCACACCGTTGGCCCGATGCGAGCCGCCGGTCGTTTTATTGAAACACTACGTAAAAAACGTCTGATTAAAAAAGTAACCCGAGTTAAAACAACCCTTTATGGCTCTTTGGCACTCACCGGTGTTGGACACGGCACCCCTACCGCCATTGTTTACGGGTTAATGGGCCTACACGCCGATACGATGGATTTATCTCAAGATTACATCGGTTCGGTTCAATCATCCGGCCAATTAAAATTAGGGGGCACAAAGGATATCCCTTTTTCCATTACAAGAGATATTATTTTGGATAAAGAAACATTTTTAAAAGAACATTCCAATGGCATGACGTTTGTTGCATTGGATGAAAACAGCAAAGAACTCGTAACAGAAACCTATTTTTCCATTGGTGGCGGAACGGTTTGTCGTTCCGATGAAATGGGTAAAGCACCCATTCATGTTCAAACAGAGGTTCCCTATCCGTTCAGCACGTGTGCTGAATTAATCGAGCAATGTAAAACGCATAATTTATCCATTGCCGAAGTTGTTTTTAAAAATGAAGAGGCGACAAAGACCTTTAACGAAATCAAAGATTATTTAATTTTGGTGGATAAAATCATGCAAACCGGTATTGACCGAGGTTGCGTGACCGAAGGAACGCTCCCCGGTGGATTAGATATCAAACGCCGCGCACCGATTATTTACCGTAGATTGGAAGAAAAATTCCATGCCAATGACGAAGATCCGCTTATGATTGTTGATTGGATTAATTTGTGGGCTTTTGCCGTAGCCGAAGAAAATGCCGTCGGCGGGCAAGTGGTAACGGCTCCGACCATGGGCTCGGCCGGCATTATTCCGGCGGTCTTGAGATACTTTGAACGCTTTGCATCAAAAAAATCACCCTTTGATTTAATGCTGGGCAAAGGTATCTTTTTGCTGACAGCTTCGGCTATTTGCAGTTTATACCGCACAAATGCATCCATTTCCGGTGCCGAGGTCGGATGCCAAGGCGAAGTCGGTGTGGCTTGTTCTATGGCGGCGGCCGGTTTAACAGCTGCATTGGGGGGCACAATAGATCAAATTGAAAATGCGGCCGAAATTGCTATGGAGCACAATTTAGGCTTAACATGCGACCCCGTTTGCGGATTGGTACAAGTGCCGTGTATTGAACGCAATGCCATTGCGGCCGTTAAAGCGGTAAATGCCGCCCGTTTAGCCCTCAGAGGCAACGGCAACCACCTTGTCAGTTTGGACAGCGTAATCAAAACCATGTATGAAACGGGCAAAAACTTACCGGAAAAATACAAAGAAACATCACTGGCGGGATTAGCCGTTCATGCCCTGACGTGTTAATTTTTTCTTGCACTTTTTGGGGTAATTTGCTAAAACAACCATATCATTTAACAGTAAGGAGAAAAAAATGACTTATAAAACATTATCTGATTTTGATTTTCAAGGCAAAACCGTCTTTGTACGTGCCGATTTAAACGTACCGGCAAAGGAAGGCGTTATTACGGATATGACCCGTATTGACCGTTTTGTGCCAACTCTCAAAGAAATTGCCGAAAAAGGCGGCAAGGTTGTGGTTGCCTCTCACTTTGGTCGTCCAAAAGGCGAAAAAAAGAAAGAATTTTCTATGGAATTTTTAAAACCAGCTTTGGAAAATGCCAGTGGTTTGCATGTCAAATTTGTTGATGATTGCATTGGCGAAGCCCGTGATGAAGCTATCAAAGCGATGGAAAACGGCGATGTTATTTTACTTGAAAACTTGCGTTTTTACGCCGGTGAAGAAAAAAATGATAAAGAATTTGCCGAAAGCTTAGCCAGCGGAATTGATATCTACATCAACGATGCTTTCTCAACGGCTCACCGCGCTCACGCCTCTACAGAAGGAATGGCCCATTTATTGCCGAGAGGTGCCGGCCGTTTGATGCAAGAAGAATTGGAAGCCTTGGATAAAGCTTTGGGTAATCCAGAACGTCCGGCTGTTGCTTTGGTTGGCGGTTCTAAAGTATCCACAAAATTGGAACTCTTAAGCAACCTCGTCAAAAAAGTGGATTATTTGTGCATTGGCGGTGGTATGGCTCACACATTTTTGGCCGCCAAAGGGATTCCGATGGGCGCCGGTTCCTTGGTTGAAGAAGGTATGATTGACACAGCAAAATCCATTATGGAAAATGCCGGCGATTGCAAAATCGTATTACCGGTTGATTTGACATGGGCCGATGAATTCGGTGAAGGGCAAGAGGCTCACGTATCCGATGCCGACAAAGTGCCGGCCGGAAAAGTATTAATGGATATTGGTCCGAAATCCGCCGAAGAATTTATTGGTGTCATTGAAAAATGCAATACCATGATTTGGAATGGCCCTGTGGGTGCATTTGAAATCAAACCGTTTGATACACAAACAAATGCCATTGCCCGTGCCGTTGCCAGATTGACAAGCGAAGGCAAATTAACTTCTGTTGCCGGTGGTGGCGATACGGTTTCGGCCCTCAAAAAAGCGGGTGTAGAACCGGATTTGACATATGTATCCGCAGCCGGTGGTGCTTTCTTAGAATGGATGGAAGGTAAATCTTTGCCGGGTGTTGCCATTTTGGAAAAATAAAGATTATATTTTTCTTTTCAGAGGACTCTCACTTGAGTCCTCTTTTTTTACCCTCACATTTTCTACTTGCTTTTATCTTTGGGGTTTGATAGGATATCCTTAAGGCAGGAGGTCTGCCCTGAGGTCTGAAAACCTCTCTATTAGCGTCTATCAGTGCGAGACGATAAAATGCACGCTTTCCAATCGGTTGGAAGGCGTCAAAATAAGTTAGAGATTTCCTCTAATTAATATGTCGCACTATACTAATAGATAGTTTTCAGCTTCCAACCACTTTTAAAAAGTGGTTTTTTCGTTAGTGCATAACAAAAAAGGAAGTCAATAAAATGATTTTGAATAAATTGAAATATAACTTTGAATCTGGTCGTTCTATGGTGGAAATGCTAGGGGTTTTGGCGATTATCGGTGTTC
>JAZKXP010000061.1:0-2079 GCA_045611665.1 Alphaproteobacteria bacterium
CTCCGGGAACAGGTAAAACATTATTGGCTCGTGCTATTGCGGGCGAAGCCGGCGTTCCATTCTTTACCATTTCCGGTTCGGATTTTGTAGAAATGTTTGTAGGGGTTGGGGCTTCCCGTGTACGGGATATGTTTGAACAAGCCAAAAAATCCAGTCCTTGTATTTTATTCGTAGATGAAATTGATGCCGTCGGTCGTCATCGTGGTGCCGGTCTGGGTGGTGGAAATGATGAACGTGAACAAACACTCAATCAATTATTGGTTGAAATGGATGGATTTGAAACAAATTCCGGTATTATTGTCATTGCCGCAACAAACCGTCCGGATGTATTGGACCCCGCCCTACTCAGACCGGGACGCTTTGACAGACAAATTATCGTTTCCAATCCGGACATTAACGGACGGGAAGCCATTTTAAAAGTACATGTTAAAAAAGTACCTTTGGCACCGGATGTAGATTTGGCCGTTATTGCCCGAGGAACCCCCGGTTTTTCAGGGGCAGATTTGGCGAATTTAGTCAATGAAGCCGCTCTGCTTGCAGCCAGACGCAACAAAACAATGGTCACCATGCGTGACTTTGAAGATGCAAAAGACAAAGTCATGATGGGGTCCGAACGCAGGTCATTGGTTATGGACGATAAAGAAAAAATGATGACAGCTTATCACGAAGCCGGTCATGCCATTTGCTCATTGCACTTACCGGAATCCGACCCGTTGCATAAAGTAACGATTATCCCGAGAGGACGGGCCTTAGGGGTAACAATGCAATTACCGGAAAAGGATAAGTACTCTCAAAGCATGACCTATTTAACCAGTCGGTTATCTATCTTATTCGGTGGTCGTATTGCCGAAGAAATGATATTGGGCAAAGAAAATGTCTCTACGGGCGCCAGCAACGATATCCAAGTGGCTACAAACATCGCTCGCAAAATGGTAACCGAATGGGGAATGAGCGATACCATGGGCCCGATTGCGTATGAAGAACCCGAAGGTCAAGTCTTTTTGGGATACAGCATTTCCAAACGCAAAAATATGGCCGATTCAACTGCTTTGATGGTTGACAAAGAGATTCGTCGCATTATTGATGAAGCCTATAAGAAAACAGAAAAGCTGTTAAAAGAACACAAAAACGAATTGGATACTCTGGCACATGGCTTGGTGGAATATGAAACCTTGTCGGGTGAGGAAATTACAAAATTACTGGCCGGTAAAAAAATCCGTCAGGAAAGCAAGAAAAAATCTACTATAAAACCAAGACCGACCGTTCCAACAGCAGGTGAAACGTCTGAGTTAGAAACAGTACCAGAACCAATTCCTGAAATGGCATAAAAAATACCCCCTCCTAAAAACGGAGGGGATATTTTTTACTTCATTATAGCAATTACCTATTGTAATGTTGTTTTTGTGCCATATGGGCCACAGATTGATTGGCGCCCCCTAAAGTTGTGGTATGTTCCCCATTCCTTGCTTGTTGTATCAACTGTTGTTTTTCAACATTATTGGTTCTTGCTTGCGACAAACAAGCTATTTTCAAATGTGGTATAGGAGATGGCCCTGGCATTTCCTTTTTATTGGCATTTGCAACTTTGCGTTCATGATTTTTTTGCAATATTTCTTCATATTCTTGTGACAACCCTGTTTTATCAATATCTTGACGTTCAACACCATAATCAGATTGATAACGATCTAAAACTTTATTGTATTCTTCCGGGTTGGATAATACATTTTTACTCTGTCTTGAAAAATGTATCGCCCTCCCCAAAGAATTATTATCATAGTAAAATTTCCAATACCAATCTTTCATTTCAACACGCGGATTCATCAATTCCTTTAAATGGACGCCTGTTAAGGCCTTTTGTGCCGCATATAAATCACCGTTATTTTTCTTTAATGCATCTTGGAAAATATAATTTTTAGAGTTTTTAACCTTATTTTCGTTAAAAAATGGATTCGGTAAAAAGCCCCAAATCTTTTTCTTTTCGGCAATTAAATCACGTTTCATAAACCCCGTTATTTTATTTTCATCAGGATTTAACCAACTGCCAAAGTGTTTTTGACAAAAACGATTCGTTTTAAACCA
>JAZKXP010000062.1:0-13210 GCA_045611665.1 Alphaproteobacteria bacterium
AAAAATCAATTTATCACTGACTAAAAATACAAAGAGTGGTTTTAACGGTACTGTTTCCGTAAACGTTGTTCAAGGTAAATCTTCGGCCGGTCAGTCGGTAAATTCCAATATCAGTGCGGATTTTAGTGAATTACAATTTAAAACACCGTATGTGTTCAGCACACAAAAACCGATTAAGTTAAAGATTGCTGCCTTTAAAACATCGCGGGTTAATTTATCCAACGTAACGGCAACACTGAACGGGCAATTGGACTGCGATCATTTTAATTGTACTTATCAAATCCAAAAAGCTTCTCCCGTCTTCGCCCGAGAGCTCAGCTTACTGTTCCAAAACGATACGATAAAATCATCGGAGGAAGTGTCGTTTTCTTTGCAACCAAATCAAAAACAAACCTTTGTCTATACAAACAATGATTTTGTATACAATATGAAGATTGCCAGTATCATATTTTCGGGATATCGAAACACATCGGTTACGCCCATTTCCTTGACGGCCGGTACAACACACGTTGACGGACAATATCATCTGATTAATCAAAGTCGGAAGATGAAACTTAATACGGAAAAAGTGAACTTGAGCACACCGGAGATTACCTTAAATAATATGACGTTTAAGCGTGCTAATGTCTTTGATGATAAATCTGTATTATTGCTGACAGTTGACCGTGTCGAAATTACCCAAAATGATTTGTTACGTGCACCGTTTAAATTATCTTTAGAAAAAACCGGTGTCGGCTTGGATACAAAAGCGCAGATGACGATAGAAAATGTTGTTCGCGTGTCATTTGCCGGTGTCGGAAGGTTATTAACCGGTGAATTTAGCGGAAATATACACATTCCCGAATTTGATTTGTCCGCCGTTAAAACGCCTCTGACTCAGATATCATCGTTGTTCCCGGCCGGTATTTCAGATGTATCCGGAAAAGTTGCTGTTTTAGGACGGATTAATTTTAAAAATGCTAAGCAAGTAACAGGTCCGTTATTCGTTTCTTTAAAAGATGTCGGATTTGCATTGAAAAATGAAAAAGTATCCGGTTTAAATACAGTTTTGTTGATGCAAACTGTTTCCCCTTTGTTATCTGCTCCGAATCAGAAAGTGTTTATTGCCGAAGCAACAGGGGCCGTACCATTTCAAAATTTGATGGCTGATATTAAATTGGATAATCAATTTTTAAAAGTGACGTCGGCTAATTTGACACTTGCCGGTATACCCTTTAGTGCAGATTCGGCATTTGTTTCTTTGAAATCCGATAATGCGGCGTTACATTTGAAAAATAATGCTGTTTCTTTGACGGATATATCTAAGTATTTGAATTTAGACGGGGCCGTTCTTACCGGAAAGAGCGCCGTTACGGTCACTTTGGAATTGGACAAAGGACTGATGGTGTTACGAGACGGGGATATTAAAATTTCTGGTGCCGAGCTTGCTTTGGATAAGGTTCAAGATGGAAAGATAAAAAAATATTTCACGGATTCAAAAACTTATATCATTCGCAGTGGTACGCTTTTTGTTGATTCTAATATTGCTGATGATACGGTTAATATGAATGTGTCTTTAGATGGCCGATTATCTCCGGCAGGAAAAATAAAAAATATTCGTGAAACGATTGTTACTCCTTTGAAACAATTGGTTAAACCGGTTGAGGTTTTATCTGTGCCTGAAGATATTGTTCGTAAACAACAGGCCGTTTCCAGATAGATCAAAAAAGAGCGAATTATTCGCTCTTTTTTTTGATTGTTCTTGCAAAATAGCGGAAGTATGCTAATATCATATTTATGATAAATCCGAATGCTTTACCTTCAGAACAATTAAATTGTCCGGCAGATTGTCCGTTTTTAAGCAATCGTCATTTTATGCCGGATGTTTTACCCTATTATTGCAATAAGTTCGAAGAGTTTTTGGGGGCAAAACCGGATGTGTTAATTTTAAGAACGCAAAGCTGTCGTTTAATCCCAGAGGATATTGTCACACACGGTCTTAACTTAATCGAGGCCTATACCCTGACACATTTGTCTATTCCTGATACAAAAGAGGCATTTTTAGGTATGCCCTTATCCATGCAACGTATGTTTGTTGAGGTTGTAAAAAAAACGGGGAAACAAATTGCTATCGCTTATGGCACGCCGGCTTCGTCAGATGTTTTAGCAAATGAAACTTTGACGGCATTTCGTCAGGCTAAAGAGTGGCTGGGATCTCCGGAATTAAAGGAGTTTAAAGTAATTTTGGGGGATTTAAGCGGTGGTCAATCTGAAGGGTTAACACGTGAAACGCAAAATTTATTAACAAATTTATTCCAGGTTTTGGATAATTCCGAACGAGAGATGCTCAAAAATTTAATGAGTACAAAAGCATCTGCCGAGGCTTTATTGGAACAGTTTAATGCAATACCTAAAGATATGAGTTTACTTAAAAATTTCCGTCATATGTTATATGAAAACGATGAAAAAGAAAAACAACGCCGATTAGAATTGGAACACCGTCGTCAAATGGAACGCATCACTTCGGTTATGCGCTCGGGCGGACGAGGAGGGCGAGGCAGTCGATGAAACCGTTGGTTATTTGGGATTGGAATAATACATTAGTAGATACGATGGAGGCCAGTTTTTTGGCTATGCAGGATGTCGCTAAACAGTATGGTGTGCCGACAATTGCTAAGGAGGATATGATGACGGTTATTGGCACGCATCGTGCCTATTGGCAGGCAACTTTTGCAGACAAAGAAGAGGAGGCTGTCCACTATTATTTAAAGCAATATGGCACTTATCGTGATACGATACATGTTATTGACGGAGCAGAAGATGTTTTGTCTTTTGTGCAATCAAAAAATGTACCGCAAATTATTTTAAGTAATGAAGATGAATCATTGTTATTTCCTGAAACCGAATGTACCGGATTAAAACATTATTTTAACTATATTCAAGGGTCAACAGACGAACATGCCAAGCCGGAATTGGCTTTTGCTCAACAGGCTTTGAAACATTTTGATTATGACCGATTAATTTTAATTGGAGATGGTATATCAGATATGCAAATGGCTCAGGTCTTAGGGGCTACGTCTATTTGTGTTTTTAATAATGTACCAAAGACGATTAAAACGCATTTTCGGTGTGAATCATTGCGAGAGGTAAAACACATATTAGAAAAAATTTTATAACAAATTAAAAAAGTGATATTTGAGCTTGATTTTTATCGTGAAATTCAGTAAGATGAAGCCATCAACAAAAGGTGGTAAAAAATGAATAGAACACATTGGTCAACAAAATTAGGGTTTATTTTGGCAACAGCCGGATCAGCTATCGGACTTGGGAATATTTGGCGTTTTCCTTATTTGGCCGGATCATACGGTGGCGGTAGTTTCTTGTTGATGTATGTATTATGTGCGGTTGGACTTGGATATTTTTTGTTGCTTGCTAAATTGGCGTTTGGGCGAGCAGCTCAAACAAATATTGTAGATGGTTTTCAAGTGGTGGCTAAAAAGGATCATAAAACGGTATCCTCTTGGTGGGGATGTTTTGGTGGTATGTTGGCCATGTTAAATATTTTATTGGTGGCCAGTGTTTACGTTGTTGTCGCCGGATGGACATTGTTTTATGTTGCACTGGGCAGTCGTAACCTGTTTGGGGTGAGTGAGATGGTATCCGCTCAAACGTTTTCGGGATTGACCGGTTCATTTTCTGAACAGTTGTTATGGGGAACATTAAGTATTATTGTGACAGCAGCTATTTTAGTACGTGGTGTGAAAAAGGGGATTGAAAACTTGTCTCTTATTTTGATGCCGGCTTTATTTGTTTTATTAATTTTAATGGCTGTTTGCATTTTATTCCTGCCGAATTCGGAAAAAGGATTGGCCTTTTTATTTACACCGAATTGGGAAATGATGGGATTTACAAGGCATGGATTTGATTTTAATGTCTTTTCCGACTTATTTTTAACAGCAATGGGACAAGCTTTTTATTCTTTGTCTTTGGGAATGGGCGTTATGTTTATCTATGGGTCTTATTTGTCAGATAAGGCAAATTTAAAAAACTCTACGAAATGGGTTATTGTTTTAGATACGTTGGTTGCTATTATGGCGGGGATGATTGTTTTGCCAGCTGTTTTTGCCTTTGGTTTAGCACCGACGGAAGGTCCGACACTCAGCTTTATCAGCTTGCCGATGGTATTTTCTAAAATAACGGGCGGTGCCGTGTTAATGTTGATGTTTTTTATGGCATTATTTGTGGCGGCATTAACTTCTTTGATATCCATTTATGAGGCCGGTGTCAGTTTATTGATGGATAAATTATCATTGTCCAGAATCAAGGCGGTTTTAAGCTTAGTTTTCATAAATTTTGTAATCGTTGGAATTATATTGGCTTCATACACCGGAAAGATAAATTGGACAATTGCGGATCAAAATTTATTTTCGGCATTAGACATATTGACGGGTAGTTATACAATGTTGGCATTCGTATTGTTTACAACAGTGTTTATAGGATGGGTTGTGCCAAATGTCGTCATACGCAATGTTGGTGAGGGAGATGAAAAAATACCTAACGCATTTTTTAACAAGTATATGCGTTTTACCTTAAGATTTACGGCGCCGATAGTACTGATTATTTTGTTTGTATCTGTTCTTTTTAAATAAAGATTGACAAAATAAATAAAATTAGATAGAATATCCCCTCATCTGAAAAATGAGGGGATAGAAATATGAATAATGAGTTTTTGCGTTCCAAAATCCAAGAGCGTTTTAAATGTGTAGATAACGAATTATCAAAATTTAATAAAATCAGTAAATGTTGGATGGGGTGTTGTTCTGTATTTGCTTTATTGCATGCGGCAAATATTGCGGATAACGGATTAAATGCGTCTAATGGGTTGTTTCTTGCTGCTTTTGTTTCATTGGCAGTGACGGCTCATATGGCTCAAAAAACAATAACGATGGGGCGTCAAAATCTTGAATTAAGAAAAATATTAAATGAGCAAAATAAAACCCTTCCTCAGGCCGTTTATGCAAACGATGATACAGGAAGAAAAGTTTTAACAATAATGAAATGGACACTTGGATTAGGGGCGATTTCATGGTTGATTGGAAAATTGCCAACACCTAATTTTAACTTTTTAATGGGTGCTGTTTCTTGTTCGTGTATGGCGTATGAATATCATTTGACAAAGAAAAACAGACGTATTTTATTGGCCGAATTTCCTAAAGGAGTTGTTGATGAACACACCAGATAATCAAAACGCATCTGTTGGATTTGTAAATCCTAAAAATGCTGAAGTCGAAAGGTTGGAATCTGAAATTAAAGCCGGATTTGACTATATTCATAAGAAACATCGCCCTGATTTTAATTGGAAAAAAGTGTTAATGGTTGGGTCTATGATTGCTTTAATCGGTGCAGCCGAAACTTTTAGGGAAACGGATAAAAAATGGTATTCTTTTCCGGTATCTTTAGGGGCCGTCGCTGCTATGGGATGTGCAACAAGATTAACGGATAAGAAAAATTTACTGAAATTTGAAAATGACGTCTTGCATAAAGTGTTGGATTTTCCATTGTATAAAGAAAACTCAGCGTATCGTTCTGACTTTATGCACGCGGTCCAAAAAACGAAGAACCCGCTTAAAACAATGCATGATTTTGATTCGTTTTCAGATAATGAAAAATTTTGGAAACGAGATGGTCTGATTTTTGGGGCATCAATTTTTTGTGTCAATGCTTTAACCGTGGCACTATTTCATTCAATACCGATTACAATGCTGAGTATTGGAACAACAATATCAATGGCGCAAGGATTGGTTTATCGCAAACATGTGCAAAATCGTAAACTTTTGCAAGCTACATTACCAGCAGAGGTTGTTATTCCACAAAATACACGATAAAAAATGTTATAACAATGAAGGAGGCACTAGCCTCCTTTTTTATTTTTGTAAAGCCGTTAAAATAATCTCACAAATTTCATTGGGTGTTTTATTGGTTGTATCTACCACTAAATCAAAGTGGGTTTCGTCATCAATATTCACATTATATGTGTCAATAAAACGATTGACTTCAGATTGTCTGCGAGCAATTAAAATCTCTTTCATTTGTTCTACACTGTCGCATTGAACTTCACTGGTTCTGGATTTGTCATTTAAAACACGTCTGGCAGCTTCATCCATATCAATATTCAGTTTGATTTTGAACGAACTTGGAATAAAAAAGAAGGCAAGACGCGAATCAATCACATATCTCTTACCTGTTTGAGTTAACGTAGAAAATACACCATCAATTTCTTTATCAATATCCGGATTTTTATCGGCAATATGATTGAGCTCTAACGTTGTGACACCATATTTTTGTGCAATTTGTCGTTGAGCCGAACCAGTAGAGTATGTTTCATACCCCAGTTTTTCGGCCAACATTTTCATAATGGTGGATTTACCACTGCCGAGTGCCCCCGAAATAGTAATGATATCGTATTTTATGGTTGGGGTAGGCATGAAAACTCCCTTAAATATCTAAGTTCTCAACGAACTTAGCATGCTCTTGAATAAATTGGAAGCGATGTTCGGGTTTGTTGCCCATTAACCGATTAACCATATCGGCCGTAAAGGCAAATTCTTCTTGTTCCTCTTCGGTTGTTTTGTGAGGAATAACAACCCGTAAAAGTGTCCGCTTAGCCGGATCCATCGTTGTTTCTTTCAGTTGATGCGGAGGCATTTCACCCAACCCTTTAAACCGAGAAACCTCCACATTTTTGGCATTTTTAAATTCGGTTTTGAGCAGGCGTTCCTTTTCGGCATCATCACTGGCATAAACGGATTTTCCGCCTTGCGTTAAACGATATAGAGGTGGCAGAGCTAAGAATAAATGCCCGTTTTCAATTAATTTCGGCATTTCTTGATAGAAGAATGACATCAGCAAAGAGTCAATATGGGCGCCATCCACATCGGCATCTGTCATGATGATAATTTTATCATAACGTAAGCCGTCTTCATTGTATTTATCACGGCGTCCACATCCCAGAGCTTCGGTAATATCCTTAATTTCTTCATTGGCCAAAATCTTATCGTTGCTGGCACTGATGACATTTAAAATTTTACCCCGAATCGGTAAGATAGCTTGCGTTTCACGATTTCTGGCTTGTTTAGCCGACCCACCGGCCGAATCCCCCTCCACAATAAAGATTTCGGTTCCTTCTGTTTTGTTATGCGAACAATCAGCTAGTTTCCCAGGCAGTCTTAACCGTTTTGTAGCAGAAGCGCGTTGTGTTTCAACGGCTTTTTTCTTGCGTTTGCGTTCTTCGGCTCGCTCCACAATCCAATCGAGTAGTGCGCTGGCGGATTTAATATCTCGGCTCAGCCAATGGTCAAATGGATCTTTGATGGCATTTTCCACCAAACGAGTTGCCGAAGCTGTTGTTAGTTTTTCTTTTGTTTGACCTTGGAATTGCGGGTCCTTAATAAAGACGGACAACATGACGCCGGCTGTGTTTAAAATATCATCGGCAGTAATATCGGCGGCCTTTTTGTTCCCGCTCATTTCGGCATAGGCACGCAAAGATTTTGTTAATCCGGCTCTAAGGCCCGTTTCATGCGTTCCGCCAAGCGGTGTAATAACCGTATTACAATAGGTATAGGAAAAACCATCCTTATAATCATCCGGCCAACAAACGGCCCATTCTACAGCCCCCATATTGTCGGGAAATTCCATACGTCCCGTAAAGGCTTCTTTCGTAACGGCATGGCGGTCTTTCATCAAATAATCTAAATAATCGGCAACGCCGTTCGGGAATTTTAAAATGTGATCAACCGGCGTTTTGTCATCACCCGTAATTAATGATTCATCACAATGCCAACGAACCTCAACCCCTCGGAACAAGAAAGCCTTTGTTCTGGCCATACGGAATAATGTAGCCGGTTTAAAACGAATGTGTTCACCAAAAATTTCTGTATCCGGAATAAAACAAACGGATGTCCCACGGCGATTGCTGACCGGTCCCAAAAAAGTCACCGATGTGACAGGTTTTCCTTGACGATATTCTTGACGATACAGTTTTTTATCCTTAGCCACTTCAATAATCAGGTGAGCCGACAAAGCATTAACCGCCGATAAACCGACGCCATGCAACCCACCGGAAACGGCATAAGCATTTCCACCGAATTTGCCGCCGGAGTGTAGGGTGGTTGTAATTACCTCCAATGCCGACTTATCCGGAAATTTAGGGTGAGGATCCACCGGAATGCCACGGCCGTTATCCTTAATCGTAACATAGCCGTTTTCGGCGAGTGATACCTCAATATTTGTGGCATAACCGGCAACGGCTTCATCCATGGCGTTATCAATAATTTCGGCCACTAAGTGGTGATAGGCGCGCTCATCAATCCCGCCGATATACATACCGGGGCGTTTACGGACAGGGTCTAACCCCTCCAAAACCTCAATATCTTTGGCGGAATACTCTGTTTTAGTTGGTGTTGCATTAAATAAATCTGACATATCATCAGATTACAAAATTTTAAATCAAAATGCAAGGAAAAAATATTTTTATTGTGTTTTGAGATATATGGTGATGGTAAGGTATCTTTTGCGCCTTTTTGTAACCCTACTAACTACAATGGGAGCAGAACAAAAGCTGATCGTTATATGGATCCAATTCAAATGGGTAAAGATGTGTGCTACAAGCTGAGATGGAAAAAATGAAAGCTATGGTTTTTAAACTAAAAATCAGACAAAACTCGTTTTGTCTTTATTATAAAAAAATGGTCAGTTTTTACGATTGTTTACTTTTTGAAATTTTCTTGACAAAATTTTAATAATGCTATAAGATTTTGTTAAAACGTAAGAAAGAAAAGAAATTATGAATATAACATCGATTACATCATCTATTGAAAAACATTTTGAATTGTGTCAAAATTATACGTCTCATCCGATTTTAGATTGTACGTTAAAGAGTAATCCTCAAAATGTTGTTATGATCGTTATTGATGCATTGGGGGAAAATATATTAAAGCATCATGCGTCGCATGGTTTTTTTAATGCTCATAAAAAAGATTTGCTACAAACGGTGATACCGGCAACAACGGTAGCAGCAAATACAACGTTGAAAACGGGTTTGATGCCACATCAGCATGGTCGCATTGGATGGGCTCAATATTTTTCCGAAACAAACGAAGTTGTGAATATCTTTTCAAATACAAATTTTGATACGGATCAGCCCTCCAAGTTATCTGTCCCATCTTATACACCAACATGTAAAACGATTGTGGAAAAGATAAAAGAACATGGGGGAATGGCTTATGAAGTTATGCCAGAATGGGCAGAAAATGGGTGCAAAACGTTTGATGAGTGGTGCGCTCGTATTCGATCTTTGTGTCATAAAAATGGGAAGAAGTATATTTATGCCTACTGGGGAGAGTTAGATTCAAAATTGCATTTTAATGGCATTGGGACAGAAGTGGTTCAACAAACAATTGATATGATGGAGGAAAAATTGGCCAGATTGTCAGTTTTGGTTCCCGATACCGTTTTTGTTATTACGGCTGATCATGGACATAAAAAGACGCAACCGCTTTATTTATCAAGAGACTACCCGGAAATTGTTAATATGATGGCTCAGCCAAATTCACTGGAAACAAGATGTGCAGCTTTTCATATCAAGGATGAATATAAGGATATTTTTCCACATAAATTTAGACAAGTGTTCCCAGACTTTCACTTATTGACGGGGCAAGACTTTATTCGTCTATTAGGTGGATGTGAACATCCCCATGTAAAGGATGCTGTCGGTGATTATGTTGCACTTGCGACAGGGGAACGCTCGTTAACATGGAAGTATGAAAAAGAATGGGTGATGACGTCAGAGCATGCTGGTTTGACATGTGATGAACTGGATGTGCCCTTGATTATCGTTAAGAGTTCTCTTGGAAAGAGAAATGCTCGGTACAGATTAGATGGAATATCGAGATAGAATAAATCATTGGTTTGGATATTTTTGTTGTTATTATAAAAAAACGGACAGCCTATGAACGGCTGTCCGCTGAGTTTTCACCATAACCTCTTAGAAAGCATAACGAGCTGTTAATTTGATATCGTGAGAGGTTAATTCTTCGGATTTATGGCCTGTATAGCCTTCTTGAGCTTTGATTTTTGCTTTACCTAAATCGGAGTAACGGTAACCGAGGTCTAATGTCCAGCAATCATTCAAAGCGTATTCCATACCGGCACCAACGTTCCAAGCAAAGCTGACTTTGTTGTCGGATTTGGCGTTTGTTGTAGAATCGGCATGGTTATAGGACATACCTAAACCGGCCATGGCATATACGCCCATTCTGTCGTAAACAGGATAGCTGCCATAGACGTTCAATAAGACCGGAATAGACCAAGCATCGGCTTTTTTTCCACCGCTTTTGAAATCAATTTTGTTCCAACCGCGGTAATCAACGATAATATCAGAACGGAACATTCTGTCTAATTCGTAACCGGCACCGACACCCAAGATAACCGGATTATCGCTGTTTTTTGTGCCGAAACCATAACCGGCATTCAAAACACCGTACATATCACGGGCGGAAGCCCCTGTGGCTGCAACCATGATACCGGCCAGAGCTAATGAAGATAATAGATATTTTTTCATTTTTGTCTCCTTATATTTTATGAAAAATGTTTTTCAACAATGAAACTTTAGGTAGTAATTTTCAAAAAATCCAGTCTTTTAGAGAATTTTTTTTAAATAAATATATGTGTATGTTATCGGGGTATAATAGTATGTAAAAATTAATAAACCGCAAAAAATAAAACTTGTTTTTTTTGTTTTTTTTGTTTATCTTATGGGTAGATGATTTTTTTAACAGTTTTTAGGAGTTGTCATGGCCAGCGCAGGGAATGCTCAAATTATTCGAGAAATTATTAATCCGGATGAACAATATGTATGGGATGTGACCGGATCGATTGCCGATGTAAAATATAACCCGATTTACCTGTTTTTAAGTGTAGTGACACTGGGTATTTTTTTGTTGATTTTATATTTTAGACGTATTTTTAGAGCCTATGTTTTAACCAATCAACGTCTCATTGTGATTACCGGTATTTTCAGTAAACAGGTGGATGAAATTGAATTGTTCCGTATTGTGGATAGCTCGACGACTCAATCTCTTATTGACAGATGGGCAAATATCGGAAATATTTACATTTCTTCAACGGACAGAACAGGGGATGTATTGATGGAAAAAATTCCGTCTCCGTACTTGGTTCGTGATTCTTTACGTCAAAATTACACCCATGCCCGCCAGAAAAAAGGAACGGTTGTTTTGGAAAGTTTGGCCGGATAAAAGGGTGGTTTTAAAGTATAAAAATCCTCCTCAAATATGGGGGGGATTTTTTTATATTGTGTTGAGTTATAGTCAAAATTGTCAGTTTATATGATGTATACATACCAAGAGGGGAATGGAACTGTAAATTTCTTTAGGAAAATATGGGGCTTGCTTTTTAAGGAACAAAAATACGACTGGAATATAAATAAAGAACTCATCGACCTAGCCGATAGTTTTTAAGATGCAATAAAAACACTCCTAAAAATCAAGGAGTGTTTTAAAAATTCTGTCGAGATAAAAACAAAAATCCCGAATTAATTATTAGAACCTGTTAATGCTTTTACACAAGCATAGATACGGTCTTTGAAAGAGCGTTTGAATACGACAACACCATCAGCTTTAGCAAACAAAGTGTGGTCTTTGCCCATACCGACATTTTCACCGGCACGATATACTGTGCCACGTTGACGGACAATAATGTTACCGGCAATAACGGATTGACCACCGGATTTTTTCAAACCTAATCTTCTACCTTCTGAGTCGCGACCGTTTCTGGTACTACCGCCTGCTTTCTTATGTGCCATTTGATATTCTCCTTATATTAAGCGTTAATATCCGTGATGCGAATCACAGTTAAATCTTGTTTATGACCTTGTTTTCTTTTATAACCGTGACGACGGATTTTTTTGAAAACGATAACTTTTTCACCGCGGGTTTGTTTTACAATTTCACCAGCTACAGAAGCGCCAGCCACCAAAGGAGCACCGACTTTATCACCAGCCATCAAAACTTCATCAAAAGACACTTTTGTGCCGGCTTCACCCGGAATTGTTTCCGTAATGATGATAGAATCTTTTTGAACTTTGTATTGTTTTCCGCCTGTTTTAATTACTGCAAACATTGTTTAATTCCTTTATTTTTCCCAAAATAGGATTGCATTTATACACTATTTTTTAACGAATGTCAACAATAAAATTGTCGACATGCATTATTTTTTATAACTCACAACAACAGAACCCATATTTTTTAAGCGTTCCATCGTTGTCAGATTAAGCTGTTGCTTTTTACTGGACATTATCACAAAAATTTCCTATTGTAAAGAAAAATATGAAATACGAGGGAAAAATGGCAAAAAAAGAACAAAAATTACAAAAAACAACATTAAAAACATACTTTTTGACCGGTGTTTTGGTGACGGCACCGATAGGGTTAACCATTTGGCTGGCGTGGGAAATTGCCTCTTATATAGATTCGCAAGTTATCGGCTTGATTCCGGCAAAATACAGTCCGACAACCTATCTGCCCTACGGTATTCCGGGGTTAGGGATTTTATTGTTGGTGGTATTTTTAATTATTGTTGGTATGTTTACGGCCAGTTACTTTGGCCGAATCGGTTCTAAATTTTGGAAACGCCTGATTGCAAAAATGCCGGTCTTGTCGGGTGTGTATAACGCCTTTAAAAAGATTTTTGAAACAATGTTGGGGGCGGGCAAAGAAACGGCATTCAGAAAAGCCGTCCTTGTGGAATTTCCCCGCCGTGATATGTGGACAATTGCTTTTGTGGCGGGTGCAACCTATGAAGGTGTGCAAGATAAATTTAAATCCGAACTCATCAGCGTTTATGTGCCCACGACACCTAACCCGACCTCAGGATACTTTGTATATGTGCCGAAAAAAGATATTATAGAATTGGATATCGGTGTTGATGAGGCTTTTAAAATGGTTATTTCAACGGGTATCGTTAATCCGGAAAAGGTGAAAAAGGCCAAAAAAGTTGATAACAAAGTAAAATAGTGATATAGTTTCCTTGATTAGTGAAAGGATTATATATGAATAAAAAAACAATAATGATGTTGGTCTCATCTGCCGTTTTGTTGCCTGGGTGTGATGAATGGGAGCCTAGAAGACCATTAGTTGATAATACCCCTAAACAA
>JAZKXP010000063.1:0-32001 GCA_045611665.1 Alphaproteobacteria bacterium
AATGGTAGAGCAGCAGCCTTCCAAGCTGAATACGAGGGTTCGATTCCCTTCACCCGCTCCAATTTGTCCCATGGTGGGACGTTTTTTAACACTGATCAGTTAAGGAAAAGTAATAATGAGTAAAGAAAAATTTGAAAGATCTAAACCGCACTGTAATATCGGTACGATCGGTCACGTTGACCACGGTAAAACAACTTTAACAGCTGCCATCACAAAAACTTTGGCCGAAAAAGGCGGCGCAGCTTTCGTTGATTATGCTAACATCGATAAAGCTCCGGAAGAACGCGCTCGCGGTATCACCATTTCTACATCTCACGTAGAATACGAAACAGAAAAACGTCACTATGCTCACGTTGACTGTCCGGGTCACGCTGACTACGTTAAAAACATGATTACTGGTGCCGCTCAAATGGATGGCGCTATCTTGGTTGTGTCTGCTGCTGTTGGTCCAATGCCACAAACTCGTGAGCACATCTTGTTAGCTCGCCAAGTTGGTGTGCCGGCTATCGTTGTTTTCATGAACAAAGTTGATATGGTTGACGATGCTGAATTATTAGAATTGGTTGAAATGGAAATCCGTGAATTGTTGTCTTCTTACCAATTCCCGGGCGACGATATCCCAGTTGTTAAAGGTTCCGCTAAAGTTGCTTTAGACGGTGGTGACAGAACAATCGGTCACGATGCCATTATGGCTTTGATGGATGCCGTTGATGCTTACATTCCGCAACCGGATCGTCCAGTTGACAAAGCTTTCTTGATGCCGATTGAAGACGTGTTCTCCATTTCCGGTCGTGGTACAGTGGTTACAGGTCGTATTGAACGCGGTGTCATCAAAGTTGGTGACGAAGTTGAAATCGTTGGTTTGAAACCAACTCAAAAAACAACTGCCACAGGTATTGAAATGTTCCGTAAATTATTGGATCAAGGTCAAGCCGGTGATAACGTTGGTGTATTGCTCCGCGGTACAAAACGTGAAGAAGTTGAACGTGGTCAAGTTTTGGCTCAACCGGGTACAATTACTCCGCACACAAAATTTGAATCCGAAGTTTACATTTTGAGCAAAGATGAAGGCGGTCGTCATACTCCGTTCTTTGCTAACTATCGTCCGCAATTCTATTTCCGTACAACAGACGTGACAGGTACAATCGAATTACCTGCCGGTACAGAAATGGTTATGCCGGGTGATAACGTCAAATTGACAGTTACATTGATCGTTCCGGTTGCTATGGACGAAGGTTTACGTTTCGCTATCCGCGAAGGTGGACACACGGTCGGCGCCGGTGTGGTTGCCAAAATCTTTGAATAATTTTCGGATTATTTAAAAATTTAAGAACCTCGGGGAAACCCGAGGTTTTTTTATGATAAAGAACCCCTTAATTATCCTATTTTTCAAAAAGTTATGAATCGGAATAAAGAATTTTTCCAAAATCTTATTTTTATTTCAAAAATTTTTAAAAGTTATTTACATAATGCATGATGTAAATCGTGACTAAGATGCCCACCATTTGAATATCCTGTATCTAATAATACACGATAAGAACGAATATCAATGTCAGGAGATCTTGTAATAGTCCAAACCCAATCACCGCTACCTACCCCTTTTAATTCAGGGCATATACTCCCCGCACAATCTGCCGTTGTATTGCCACAAGCACAATTCGCTCTATCAAACAACTTACGCCCCATCGCATCACACCAAGAAACAGCATTCCACCAATTCATATCGTTACTATTACTTCTGCAATATTTATACCCTGTAACAGCTCCTGTAATAACGACACCAGCCCCATTTGCACAGGTTTCAACTGTATCTTCGGCAAATACCACAGCCGACATCATCAACATACCACACATTAACGCCAAACTTGTTTTCATACATATTCCCTTTCCAATTTTTCATAACACGAAAAAAATCACTCTAAAAAAATCAGAGTGACTGGAAGTTCGTAACTATGCATAAGTATAGTATGACATATTGACCCAAGCGGGTTATTTTATCATCTTCCAGCCAGGCTGGAAGTATATTTTTCATCTGATAATCAGACGCTTATGCAAGAGGTTACGACACCCCAGGGCAAAACACTTGCCTTAAGGAACAGACTAGCAAATCAAATCCCACAATGCAATATAATTTTTATTTCAACCACAAAAAAAATCCCCCTTTATGATTAAGAGGGAGAATTTATTTTTATCGTGTCGGATTAGCTGAGATACTTTCATCTATAACTTTAGAAAACGGTTCCAACCCCGGAGTCGTTTTAATCACATCCAATAACCCTTGCGACATATCGGATAACCAAGGGAATTTCCAAGAAATCAGTAAACTTAATACCTTAATCGTAATCACAATAACGATCGCAAAACCAAGCGTCAAGCCAACCCCTCGTGATACACCGATGAGCATATTCGTCCAAATAATACGCCACGGACTGCTCATATAGGTAACATAATCCCCTAATCTGGCCTTTTGCAGTGCCGCAGCAACTTTTTCAACTTGAGTCAAACGCTGTTCCGCAGTCAGTGTTTCCGGAGCTTTTTTCTTACATTTTAACGGGATTTTTTTTAAAATTTGTTTCATTTATGCATCCTTTTATAAACGGCCAATGTTTTGTCACACATTGCTTGAACAGAAAAATAATTACGAACGGAGTTAATTGCGGCAACTTGGATTTTTTTACGTTCTTCCAAATCCATACTCAAGACTTCATCTAACTTTTGAGCCAACGCTTCAATATTGTTCGGTTCAACCAAAAATCCGGTTTTGCCATCTTCAATCGTTTCACAAGCACCACCATGTTTGAAAGCGACAACAATTCGTCCCATCGCCTGCGCTTCCGGCATGGCCCGTCCGAACGGTTCCGGCTTTAATGATACGGAAGCAACGACATCGCTCAAGGCATAAATGGCCGGCATATCCGCTCCGGGCAGTGAGAAAATCTGAACTGTTGTTTCCGGTGGTAAAGCGGCAATTTTTTCTTTCATTTTTTCAACATACTCTAATCGCCCTTGATGCGCACCGACAAATAAACAGGTAATATTTTTATGTTTCATCAATTTCAAGGCATCTAACATGGCCAGCTGACCTTTCCATGTTGTCAAGCGCCCTTGCACCATAATTATCGGTTTATCCAATGGAATATCATATTTTTGGAATAAATCCGCCATGTCGGCATTAGACACTTTTATCGGATCAAAACGATTAATGTCCGCCCCCCGATGAATCAATGTAATTTTGTCTTCAGACGTCCCATAATCACGCATAATTTGATGACGTACATGATTCGAAATGGCAATCACACATTTTCCGTGTGTCATAACGGCATTATAGGGCTTTTTCAACCATTTCGGATTAATTCCATACACACCGTGAAATGTTGTTATAAAAGGGATACCCGTTCGTTGCGACGCCCACTTTACGGACCATGCCGGCGCACGGGAACGCACATGCATTAAGGTCACCCCTTTAGCTCTGGCAAGCATCGCTATTTTTCTGGAATTTAACCACATCTTAAAGGGATTTTTACTGTGTACGGGCAAAGTAATATGTTCAACCCCTAATCGTGTCAATTCGGGGACCATCTTCCCCCCCGAAGAGACGACATAGTTTTCAATACCTTCTTTTTGTAAAGCGGCCGCTATTTCTATTGTACCGCGTTCCACACCACCATCTTGCAATGCCGGCAAGATTTGCATAATAACCATTTTTGACATTTTTTATCCTATTGCTGGAACACTTCACGATCTTGTGTAGCGGGTTTACGTTGGCGATAATTTCGTTTTTCCATACATCTTTCATACGTTGATGTGGACATAGACCAATCACCGCGCAATGAATTTACGTAAACAGGCTGAGCCCCCGGAAAAGGCGTAAATTCTGCCCAGATACCATGACCTGCATCATTGTCAAAACGCAAATTATATTCCGGCGGAGTTCCCCATCCCCAAGGTGGTGTCACACGATAACCGGGGAAATGATATGGCCACCAATCGGCTGAACGCAAACATTGGTTATGATCTCTGGCAAACCAAACAGCACCGGTATCCGGACGTTCCCAATAATAAATTTTTTGCCCACCACAAGCCGTCAAGCCGGACAAACAAATTCCCATCAAAAGAGTTAAAATTTTTCGTTTCATGCCATTTCTCCTTAAAAATCCAAATTTGCATACGTACTTGAGGGCATTATACCAGTTAATTTATCATGAAGTAAAGAATTAAATGCAGGTCGCGACTTAATTTTTGCATACCATAACTTTGCATCCGTATAATTTTCCCAAGAAATTTCCCCTAAATAATCCAAAACAGATAAGTGAGCAGCCACCCCTAAATCTGCCATTGATAAATTTCGCCCTCCTAAATAACTGCGACGCGCCGCCAACCAATCAATATAACCCATATATCTTTTTAAATTTTCACGGCCAATCCGTATCATATTAGAATCGGGGGCTGCCCCTGTTTTGACGGCTTTAAAAACTTTTTCTCCCACTAAGGGCTTAAAGACATCCATATAAAATTCCGTATCAAATAAATTTGTCAGCCGACGCACTTCCGCACGCCCTCTGGGTGTTTCGCCCAATAAATTAGGCGTAGTCTTAATTTCATTTAAATATTCACAAATCGATACGTGGTCCGTTAAGGCATGGCCATCGGGCTCTATTAATACCGGGACGGTACCAAGGGGGCTTAGGTGTAAAAACTCCGGCCGACGGGCCCATGGCGTTTCAAAAATCATCGCATAAGGCACACCTTTTTCAAATAACGCCAAACGCACTTTGCGACTGAAAGGACACAGAGAATAATGATAAAGTGTACGCCTGTCTGTCATTTTACCGCTCCTGTTTTGCCATTTTAATAATATGTCCTGCCATAATTTCCGAAGGTGTCATATCCCCTCCGAACCCTAAGACACTCATATGATGTTTAACATCTTTTGAGTCCGCAGATAACAATCCTTCAGCCACCTCAGCAATTTTATCAGGTGTACAATTTTCTTGTAGTAATTCCGGAATAATTTCACGTCCGGACAGAATATTAATTAAATTAACATATTTAATTTTTAACAATAATTTGGCCAACAAACCCGTTAATTTATTTACTTTATAGGCAATTAAATGCGGTACATCCGCCATGGCCAACTCTAACGATACCGTTCCGGATGCAGCTATCGCCACATCAGTAGCCGCAAAAGCATCGTATCTGTCTCGTTCTCCCTCCACTACCACATACGGAATCGACCAGTTTTTTAAATCGGCTTTAATGTCTTTAGCGACGGTTTTAACCGTTGGAACAATAACACAAATATCCGGATGACTCTTGGCGATTTTTTCAATTGCCTCTTTAAACACCGGCAACAAATAACCGATTTCATTGCGACGACTGCCCGGTAACATACACACCAATAAAGTTTTTTGTGGAATCAGGTGGTTTTTACGAAACAATTGTCCGTTTCCGTGAGAAGCTCCCCCCTCTACTACCGGATGCCCAACAAATGTTGTAGCCATGCCATAGGGGGTAAAGTAGGCCGGTTCTGTAGGTAACAAACAAAATAAATGGTCAATAAATTGCGCGACTTTTTTTGCACGCCCTTTTTTCCAAGCCCATACCTGAGGAGCAACATAATGAACATGAGGTATATCACATTTGGCTTTTTTCAATTTTTTATGAATACGGGCACAAAAACTATAACTGTCAATGGTAACGATAATATCGGGCTTTTTTTCTTTTATATCGGCAATAACATTGTTCATGTGGCGTAAAATTTTGGGTAGTCCCGGCAACACCTCAAAAATACCCATAACGGCCAAATCCTTTATATCAAACAACGAATTTAACCCTTCGGCCTGCATGGTTTCACCACCAACCCCCGTAAAATTAACTTGACCGTTTGTTTGTTTTTTGAGGGCTCGCATGAGACGAGAACCGAGTAAATCTCCGGAAGGTTCGCCAGTAATTAAATAAACTTTTAACGGTGTCATTTATACCCCCACAATGAAAATTCCTAATTTATCCGCCAAACGCATTGTTTTATCACAATCGGCAATCAAAACGGCATTTGCCTCAACCGCAATCCCTTTAAACCCGGCTTCTTTCATATCACGAACCGTTTTCATACCAATCGTCGGTAAATCGACGCGTCTTTCTTGTTGAGGTTTAGAAACCTTAACCAAAACACCACCTCCACCACTGCGTTTTAATGGTTTTGTCCGTTTGATGAGGTTAGCCGTTCCTTCAATACCCTCTACAGATAACACCAAACCCTGTTGGACAATAACGCCTTGACCGACATCGGCCTGCCCCAACAATTTGGCAACCTCAACTCCCCGTTTGATATCGGCCTCATCTGCCTCAGTCGGTATATTCTTTCCCAAAACCCCCTTAGGCGCCAACAAAGACGGCATAATATCATCAATCCCGACAACTTCAAAGCCATCACTTTCAATTTCACCGATAACAGCGCGCAGTAATCCATCATCTCCCAAAGCTTTTAATCCGATTTTTGCAAAGAATTTTAATCCACGCAAATCCGGACATAGCTCTTTGAGGGATGGACGGCGGACACCTCCGATTAACACGATTTGGGTGGCCCCTTGTTTTTTCATTTCACAAAAACCGCGACCTACCGCTCCAAGACGTATCCATTTAACCGGAATATCTGTCGGCATCAAATCCGGATTTGCATGACCTTTTAAAGCGATAACACAAAAGGGGCGTCCCGTTTTTTGGCACTCATGAATTAAGGCACTCGGCAATGAACCACTACCCGCAACAATACCCAACTTTTGCATTTTGGCTGTCATTTTTTACTCCGGCTGTAAAATGTTATTTTTTGATGGATTTTGAACGAATTTAATGACTTCGGCCACTAAAGGATTTGCCATCATCACCATATCTCCGGCCACTTTTTGAATACGATCACTGAATGTGCCGTCTTCTTTGTTAAATAAAATTTTATAGGCGTGCTGTAATCCCAAAATAGTCGGTTTATCAAAACCGGCGCGTTGTAACCCGATTAAGTTTAATCCGCCCAGACCGGCTCTGGCGCCACCCATTTGAATTCCAAACGGAATCACGTCCCGAGTCACACCACTCATACCGCCAATCATAGCGCCAGTCCCAATGCGAGTAAATTGTAAGACGGCAGAAAGGCCTCCGATAATGGCTTTATCCCCGACATGAACATGGCCAGCCAAAGTAGCATTATTACTCATCACGATATCGCTACCAACAACACAATCATGAGCGATATGAGAGGCCACCAAAAACCAGTTTCTGGAACCAATTGTCGTGATTTTATTATCAACATCTGATCCCACATGAGCCGTTACATGTTCACGGAAAACGTTATCATCTCCGATGATTAATTGAGCATCCGGCGCATCAGAACGTTTATGTTGTGCCAAACACCCGAGAGCGGCAAACGGATAAACGGTATTACGTTCTCCCATTGTAGTATATCCGTCAATCGTTACATGAGAAATTAAACGTGTTCCGGCACCGATTTTAACATTTGGACCAATCACACAGTAAGGACCGATTTCCACATCTTCACCGATTTCGGCATGACTGTCAACAATGGCACTTGGATGAATTTTAATCATAGGGGACCTCCTTTTTCTTAGGCTTTTTTAAAGACCATGGCACTGAATGTGGCTTGAGATACAACTTTGCCGTCTACCTTGGCAATACCACGGAATTTGAATACGTTGCGAACGGCTTGTTCTTTGGTAACATAAAATTCCAATGTATCGCCTGGTAAAACCGGTTTACGGAATTTTACATCATCAACCGTCATAAAGAATACACTGTTGCCGGAACGTTCTTCTTCCGGAAAAGCCATCAACACGATAATACCGGCCGTTTGAGCCATAGCTTCAATTTGCAGAACGCCCGGCATAACCGGATTTTCCGGAAAGTGTCCTTGGAAAAACGGCTCATTCATGGTTACGTTTTTAATACCGGTACCACTGACCCCAGGCACACAATCTTTGACTTTGTCTACCAACAAAAACGGATAACGGTGAGGCAATAATTTTAAAATATCATTAATGGTAATTTCCGGAACGGTTTGTACTTCCGGTGTTGTTTCTTGTTTTACTTCTTCTGTCATTTTCTTATCCTTTCTTCTTCATTAATTTGAGGGCCAGTTTTTCTTTCCATGTTAATGTTTTGGAATCGCCCGATTTTTTCTTAGCTAAATTTTGAACGGCCAATGTTTGACGCATATAATCAATACGGGAAACAGCCGGAGAACCCATCATAATCGCACCGGCTGGCACATCAGCCATTAAACCGGATTGAGCGGCAATTTGAGCGCCCGTACCGATTTTTAAGTGGCCGGCAAAACCAACTTGACCACCGGCAACCACAAAATCACCAAATTCACAAGAACCGGCAATACCAACTTGCGATACAATTACATCACATTTGCCGAGTTTAACGTTGTGAGCGACTTGAACCAAGTTATCAATGCGTGTACCGTCGGCAATAACTGTATCACCCATAGCACCTCTATCTACCGTTGTGGAAGAACCGATTTCTACATCATTCCCAATAATAACACGTCCCAATTGAGGAACCTTTGTCGGACCAAATGCCGGAGACATGGCAAAACCAAATCCGTCTTGACCAATATGAGCCCCGGGATAAATATAAACTTTATTACCGGCAATACAGTGAGAAACTGTCGCTGTCGCACCCACAATACAGTTATCGCCCATTTGAACACCTTCTTCAATAACGGCGTTGGCTTTGATATGGCAATTTTTACCCAAAACAACATTAGCACCGATAACGGCACCAGCCTCGACACGGCACCCTTCACCTAACTCAGCTGTTGGGTCAACATGGGCTTTATCGGAAATACCGGCTTCAAATTGATACGGATAAAATCCTTGAGCCACTAAGCCATAGGAACGGTGTGCATCTTTGGCAACCAAAGCCACACATCCTTCAGGTACAAATTCCAAGAACTTTTCGGGTACAATAACGGCACCGGCCTTTGTTTGTTTTAATTGTTCACGCACTTTTGGAATAAAGGCCCAAGACACATCCTCAGCGGTGGCATTTTGTAAATCGGCTACATCTTTAAAAGTACGAGAGGTATCCACGCCATCAGGCAATTTGACATCACCGATTTTGGCAATTTGTTCCAAAGTTAACTGTTCTACTTTTTTAAAAAAACGATTATCTGCCATAGTTGTTTCCTATTCATCGTTGGGGGTTAAAGTTTCAGGATCCGGATAGTTGATTTTGACGGCCATTTTATTCAGCTCATCAACCAATTCATCCGTTATATCCACTGTTTCGGATACATATAACACATTGTCACTTAAAATCAGGTCATATCCCGCATTTTCAGCAATTTCGTATAATGTTTGAGAGGCCAACATATCAATTTGTTCTGTTGCCGATTCGGTTGCCATCATAATTTTAGCTGCCTCTTTTTGATATTTTTTTTGTAAGGCTAAAGATTTTTTTTGCAAATTGTCTAATGCTTTTTGAAAAGCTTTCTTTTTCATGCTTTTTTTCTTTTGAGCGGCGGCCAGTTTTTTATCTTCTTCATCCAAAACATCTTGTTCGGCCCGAAATTTGACACGCCATATTTGTGTATATTTTTCACGTTCTCGCTCAATTTCTTGATAAGGTTCTGCCAGCTCACGAACACGTTCCATATTAACAAAACCTATCGCCGTATGCGCATGAGCAAAAAAAGAAGATACAAAAAAAGCCACTAAAACCAATCCGCCAAAGAAAACCCAGTCACTCTTTGCACTCGGCACCCATCCTTTTATTATCGGCAAGTATTTTCGTGCCATTTGTTTTAAGTATGATTTTAATTGTTTTATTTTTTGACACATTTTAGAATGCCTTTCCAAAGTTCAAACGGAATACTTTCGTTTCATCAAAGTCTTCTTTCATAATCGGCCAAGCGAAATCCAGGTTAATCATCCCCATCGGAGATTGCCACATGATACCCGTACCGGCAGACATCCGCATTTTGGATGAATAATCCATCGTAGCACTGTCATACCCGTCCGGTTTGCCAATAAAGCCGGCATCTGAGAAAACTTTACCTTTAATGCCAAGTTCTTTCGGTAATCCCAGTGGGAATTGTACTTCAGCCGAAGCCGTTGCATACCAGTTTCCGCCCAAGGCATCACCGGTAGCTTTATCTCTGGCACCGATACCGCCGTATTCAAATCCACGGAAGGAAGAATCCCCTAAGTAATATCTGTGGTTAATCCGCACATCTTGACCGCCGGTTCCCCAAATATGGCCGGCATCACCCCGGACCGAGAAAACAACATCCTCTGCCACTTCAAAATATTGAATACCCATCACGCCCAAACGGACAAATTTTGTATCGGCCCCAATACCGGCATAATCGGCACTGAATGACGTATAAAACCCTTGGGTCGGATTAATACGGTTATCCCGTTTATCCCAGCTGAGTTCTTGCCCAATCATCGATAAAGAAGTGCGTCCTTCTTGTTCCTTAATGTAGTTAGAGGCATCTTCTTCCACATCACGCACTTCGTCTTCTTGCAACGTATAGCGAACGGATTGACGCAAATAGTCGGTATAATTCCATCCGAAACGAACGGCTCCACCGGTTGTGGTTGATTTGTATGAGCTGTAATCTTCATTATCCAACGTCGTATGGAATATATCCACACCGGCCAACAAATTTTTATCCATAAAATACGGATTGGTTAAGCCAACTGTGTATTGTTGTTCACGTTCGGATAACATTAAGTTTAACCCTAATGTATTACCTGTTCCCAAAATATTGCGTTCTTGGATACCGGTATCAAATAACAACCCGTCATAAGAAGACCAACCGACCCCAACACTGAATGAACCGGTGGCTTTTTCGGCAACATCCATCGTGATATCCGTTTTACCGGATTGACCAAACACAGGAGTTGTTTTTAAATCCACTTTTTCAAAGTAATCTAAATTTTCCACCCGTTGTTTACTGCGACGCAATTTTGAGGCATTAAAAGCATCCCCTTCTTTAATCCGAAATTCACGACGAATGACTTTATCTAATGTTCTGGAGTTACCGGTAATATTAATTTTATCAACAAATACTTTTTCTCCTTCCGCTACGGCAAAAGTAAGTTTGACGGTTTTGTTTTCTTCATCTTTATCAAAGTGAGGGATTGTATCCACAAAAGCATATCCCAAATCGGAAAATTCATCATTTAAATTTGTAATCGTGCTTTCAATTAAATCGGCATTAAACCACTGTCCTTTTTTAAAGGCAATTTTATGCCGTAAATCCTTTCCTTTATACTCAGGCAAATTAATTTTAATTTCCGGTTCGCCAAATTTATACCGTGCCCCTTCAGTCACATTAATCGTAATAATAAACCCTTCTTTATTGGGGGTCAGTTCTGCCACAGCATTGTTGACGACAAAATCTACGTATCCGTTTTGTAAATAAAAACGACGCAATAATTCTTTATCATAATTTAATCTGTCCGGATCATACGTATCCGTGCTAGATAAAAACCGATACCAAGCACTTTCCTTTGTCATCATGGCATCTTTTAAATCTTCATCCGAAAATTTATCATTCCCGATGATATTAATACGCTTGACAGTTGTTTTATTTCCTTCGTCAATTTCAAAAACAACATCCACCCGATTTTGTTCTTTTTTAATAATTTTAGGATGGACCGTTGCCCCAAAACGTCCATTACGCTTATACACTTCCAATAATCTGTCTGCGTCACCTTGAATTTTATTAAGGGTATAAATTGTACGCGGTTTTAGCATAATTTCGCTTTTTAAAACCTCGTCATCTATTTTTTTATTCCCTTCAAAATACACATTATGCACAATCGGATTTTCACTGACATTAATTTGCAAATTCCCGTCTTGCATATCGATCGTTACATCCGAAAACAAACCGGTCGCAAACAACGTTTTGGTGGCACTGTCAATATCGGCATTCGTGATTTCTTCGCCCGTTTTCAAATTCAGATAATTCATGACCGTTTGATTTTCAATTCGTGCCGTTCCCTTGATAGAAACCGTATCCAATACTTCGGCAAAAACAGAACCTGATAAAACCGTACCGGTCAATAAAATTGCAGCTATTTTTTTCATTCAAAAATCCTTTGGAAAATACGGGGAATATCTAAAAACATTGTGTACATCAATAAACCGATTAAGATAGACATACCCATCCATAACAAGGTATTTTGTACACGTTCGGAAAGAGGTCTACGAATAACCGCTTCAATCGCATAAAAGAACAAATGTCCCCCATCTAAAAGAGGAATTGGCAACAGGTTCATTAACCCGATGGCTACAGAAATTTGAGCCACAAACAAAATGAGTACTTCTATTCCGCCCTTTAAAGCATCACCGGACATTTCTGCAATTCCTAAAGGTCCGCGCATACCATCGGCTTCACGAGCCCCCATGATAACCTGACCTAAGTACTGCAACGTATCAACAGTCATCATACCGACCAATTCAACAGCTTCGCTAAAGGAACCCCATACACCCAATTGACGATACTCATGATTGTCTCGATTCATTTTAACACCGATACGCGGTAAGTTATCTTGATATTCTTCATGAACAACCGTCGGCACCAAAAAAACCAATTTTTCTCCATTTCTGTCGACAGTAACATTCAAGTCTTTCCCAAAATTGCCGATACGAATAGCTCTGATAATATCCGACCATTCTTCAATTTTCGTACCGTTAATATCGACAATTCTGTCACCTACCATCAAACCGGCATCTCTGGCCGGAGACACCTCTAAAAATTCATCAATAACAGGCGGAACCACCCCTCGACCGACGGCAAAGAAAACACTCGCAAATAAAAGAACGGCAAAAATGTAATTCATTGCAGGGCCGGCAAAAATAACAGCGGCTCTTTTATACAAAGGTTGAGACATAAACATATATTTACGTTCGGATTCCGGAACTTTTTTCACATCTGTCTTAGCACTGGCCGCATCTTCATCTCCTAACATTTTGACGTATCCGCCAAGAGGCCATAAACACACTTGCCACTGAGTTCCTTTTTTATCGGTACGTTTATATAACACACGTCCAAATCCCAATGAAAAATGGGTTACCTTAATACCGCATAAACGGGCAACAATAAAATGCCCCCATTCATGTACAATCACAACGACGGATAAAACCAATACAAACGCGAACAGGTATAATAAACCGTCTAAAAAACCCGCAATCATTAAAAAGCCCACCCTTGATTTACAAAAAATAAAACAACTGCCAACATTGTAGAAGCGAACAATAATCCATCCACACGATCAAACAAACCGCCATGTCCCGGAATAATATTGCTGGAATCTTTCAAACCCAAACGACGTTTGATAAAGGATTCGAAAAAATCACCCACTTGTGAAAATATAGATAATCCGATAGCACTGCTAACCAACAACCACGTTACGCGATTAAAATTCATTCCCAGCAAATAATCGTATGATTTTAAAAACAACACAAACACATAGGCCACAATGGCTGCAAAAACAATACCTCCGATAAATCCGGACCACGTCTTTTTAGCGCTGATACTTGGTGCAATTTTAGGCCCTTTAAACGTGCATCCGATGATATACCCACCGATATCCGTTGCCCATACAACAAAGAACAACCACAGCACCAATTCACGAGAAATTTTATCATTAATGTAATAAATATAACTCAGCGCCATCACGGGAATGCAAATATACAACACACCAAAAGCCATTGACAATCGCTTATCCGACTTAAAATAAACAATAGCCGCCCCAATTAAAATCATCAAAAAGGCAAACTGAGGATTTTCTTTAGTCAAAAAGGCCGTTAAGCACGCAATAATCGCCGTCCACAACCCGGAAACCGTGATTTTGTTATTAAACATATGATCCCATTCCCAAGCCAAGCCGGCACCAAAAACCGCCATCAAAACAGTATATAAAGGAATGGCATACATTTCATATAACGGAGCACCAAACCAAATACCACCCAAGACAAGCGGAGCCAACACGGCAGCCGACATTGTTCGCAAAGCTAAATTAGAAACTTTCATATTTTCTCCTTATGTTAATTAGGAAAAATATCGCAGATTTTTACCGCCTTGTCAAGTGTTAAATGGTACGCAGGAATGACTTAATCCATACAAAAAATCGGCTTTTATTTTTTTACAAAAACCGATTGAATTTATTATAAAATCGTTTTATCCCATAAATCATACCTTACCAAATCGGCGATTGCGATAGGCATACACTTCTAACGCTTTATCTATCTCGGTTTCATTGAAATCCGGCCAATGAACTTTAGGAAAATAAAATTCGCTATAGGCCGCTTCCCATAACAAAAAATTACTCAGACGTTGTTCACCGCTGGTACGAATAATTAAATCCGGATTAGGAATGTGGTGCGTTGATAATGTTTCGGAAATTAATTCATGGGTAATCTCATCCCCTTTTATCATACCAATAACGGCTTGCCCGACAATTTGCTTAATTGCCTGAACCATATCATCGCGCGCTCCATAGCTGAGCGCCAATACAACATGAAAGTCTTTATTGGTTTCCGTTTCCAATTCTAACGCATTCATTTTTTGCGCAATATCGGCCGGAAATTTATTTCTGTCTCCAATAAAAGAGACACGAGCTTTATGCTTTTTTAATTCAGCTATATCCCCATTTAAATACTCTCGAAATAATTTAATCAAGGTGTCCACTTCTTCCTTGGGACGCGCCCAATTTTCAGAAGAAAAGGCATACAATGTGACGACTTTAACACCTCGTTTTTTCAGATACGGCAAGACTTTTTTGAGTGTTTCCCCACCGGCTTTATGACCAGCCGTTCTGGGCAATCCACGTTTTTGAGCCCAACGACCGTTGCCGTCCATAATAATTGCGACATGGTGGGGAATATTCATTTGATTACACCTGTTTAATTTCAACTTCTTTAGTTTTTAACATATCATCCAATGCTTTAATAGTGTTATCTGTCAAAGTTTGAATTTCTGTTTCAAAACGTTTTTGATCATCTTCTGAAATTTCATTCGCATTTTTGAGTTTTTTGACTTCATCCAAAGCATCACGACGAATATTTCTGGCAGAAATTCTGGCCGTTTCCGTGTATTTACCGGCAATCTTGCACAATTCCACCCGACGTTCTTCGGAAAGTGGCGGAATGGGAATACGAATGCATTGTCCGTCATTCATCGGATTTAATCCCAAACCGGATTCCATAATGGCTTTTTCCACATGCTTCATCAAAGATTTATCCCATACTTGAACGGATAACATTCTTGCCTCAGGTACGGATACGTTACCAACTTGATTAAGCGGAACCATAGATCCATAAGCATCCACCATAATCGGATCCAATAAAGCCGTTGTGGCACGACCTGTGCGAAGGCCAGCAAAATCTTTTTTTAAAGCCTCTTGTGTTTTTCCAAGTCTTGTTTGCATGTCTGTTTTAATTTCTGAATAGGTCATTTTTTTTATCCTTCATGTTAAATTGATATGACGGCATTATACCTTAAATCCCCTGTGTATTGCAAGCAAAAAATAAAGGCCTTTAACAGGCCTTTTATATTGCGTTTTTTAAACTAACGGACGTGTTGCGCTTTTTGTAGTGTATTGCTACCGACGTTTTGCCCAATTTTCACCGGCTCAGACGGAATCCTATCTTCCATTTTATCTTTCATGTGATTAAAGGCAATAGCTCCTGCCGCTGTTACAATCGCCGCCATAATCCCTAAACCGCTCAATAAAATTTTACGGTCTGTTTTTTCTTGTTCCTCCCGCATGCGATTATAACTTTCTTCTTTCATTTGAATTAAGAGTTTTGATAACTCCAAATCTTTCATTTCTGCCTCTGTCATTTTTTCCTCCTGCTGATTGATGATAAAGTCATTATATCACAAAAATGAAAAAAATGCAATACAAACAAAACAACTCATTGAATTTATTAACATATTCGTCTTTAATATTACCGTTGTTTTTCGGATACTTGCTTTATTGCCGGCATTTCTTGAGTGGTAATTTTATATATCACAGAGTTAGTCGATTTTTTTTCATCTTTCCTCCCCATATGGTATCCAGCACATGCCCCAACAATCAAAGAGGCAACACTAAAAACAGTAGCAATCCAATAAGACTTTTCAAGCATATTGTGTAACTCTGTATGTGTCATAGTATAAACCCATTCCGTTTCGCCATTTACTGATATTTTTTTTCTATCCATTTGCTTAATTCTGTCTTTACGCTCTCTGGTAATTTACCTTAATAAAAAAGCGCCCAAAGCAATCTGTCCAATTCGTAGGATACAGTTCAAAGGGCGCTCTTTTGGCATGTTTAATTATTGAGCTGCTTTAGCAACTTCAGCGGCGAAATCTTCTTCTTTCTTTTCCAAACCTTCGCCCAAATTATAGCGAACAAAGTTTTTCAGAGAAATTTCAGAGCCAGCTGTTTTGGCAGCTTCAGCAATAACGTCTTTAACTTTTTTATCTGGATCCATAATGAAGGATTGTTCCATTAATACAACTTCTTCATAGTATTTACGGATACGACCTTCAACCATTTTTTCTGCAATGTTAGCTGGTTTACCGGAATTTTGAGCTTGTTCCATATAGATAGCTTTTTCACGAGCGAGTGCATCGGCATCAACAGAATCAATCGTTTGGAATTTCGGAGCAACAGCAGCAATGTGCATAGCTAATTTGTGACCGAGTTCTTTTAATGCGCCTTCATCAGCAGAGCTTTCCAAAGCAACCAACACACCGATTTTACCTTGGTTTGGAACAACGGCAGAGTGCATATAAGGAACAACAACACCATTTTCAACGTCAACATAAGCAGATTGACGTAAGCTCATATTTTCGCCAATTTTAGCGATTAAGTCTGTGAGGTTGGCTTCAACGGATTTACCACCTTTATCAGCGGCTTTAACAGCTTCGATATCACCTTTTTTGTCCAAAGCGATTTGGACAACATCACCCAAGAAAGCTTGGAATTCAGCGTTACGACCAACGAAGTCTGTTTCAGAGTTTAATTCTACCAAAGCACCACGTTTGCCATCCACAGCCACAGCCACCAAACCTTGGTTAGCAATACGGCCAGCTTTCTTTTCGGCAACGGATAACCCTTTTTTACGCAAAAAGTCAATAGCACCTTCTAAATCACCGGCTGTTTCTGTGAGGGCTTTTTTGCATTCCATCATACCGGCGCCTGTTTTTTCACGTAATTCTTTAACTAAAGAGGCTGTAATTTCTGCCATAATAATCTCCTATATAAAAAATCTGTTTTTAAATGGTTGAGGCGATACGGATTTTATAAAACCCGAACCGCCCCATATTTAGCTCAAAAATCAAAAGAACTTAAGCTTCTACAGTCGGTTCAACAGCGGCACCGACATCAACGCCGGCTGCTTTTAATTCAGCTTGAATACCGTCTAACACAGCACCGGAAATTAATTCACAGTACAGGTTAATGGCACGCAAAGCATCATCGTTACCCGGGATTGGGTAAGTAATACCGTCTGGGTTAGCATTGGAGTCACAGATAGCTACAACCGGGATACCCAATTTTTTAGCTTCTTGAACAGCCAAGTTTTCTTTTGGTGTGTCAATGACGAACATAATGTCCGGACGACCGTTCATATCTTGAATACCACCTAATGAAGCGAACAATTTTTCACGTTCACGGCTGATGTTCAATTTTTCTTTTTTGGTCAAACCTTCAAGTTCGCCTTTTTCTGTTTTAGCATCAATTTCTTTGAGGCGTTTAATGCTGGCGGAAATTGTTTTCCAGTTTGTGAGCATACCGCCGAGCCATCTGCAGTTTACATAGTATTGACCGCAACGTTTAGCAGCTTCGGCAATCGGTTCACGAGCTTGTAATTTCGTACCAACGAACAATACTTTACCACCTTTGGCAGCAACATCACGGACGGCTTCCATAGCACGGTATAAAGCCGGCACTGTTTGACCTAAGTCCAAGATATGCACACCTTCACGTGTACCATAAATATATTGTCCCATTTTTGGGTTCCAACGACGAGCGTTGTGACCAAAATGTACGCCAGATTCAATTAATTGACGCATAGTAAATGTAGGAAGAGCCATAATAATATCCTTTCTTTTCTTCCGGTTAATCCTCTGTGAAGGTAAGATATGATTTTCATCACACCGGAAGCGAAAAACCACCGTTTCACGCCGCCTTCACATGTGTAATATTGCCCCAAATCGGATGCAATGGAGGTACTATACACTATTTTTTCAAAAAAATCAAGCAAAAAAAACAGTACAAAAACACCCTCCGATATCAGAGGGTGTTTGACATCTTATAATATTTACTCAATCTCTTTAAATAACGGTTTGCCTTGATTGAGTTTTGTTTCCTGCATTTCCATCAATGTGGACAGATTAATCTTACCATCACGGATAATCATCCGCATTTGATCCGCCGCGGCCGGATTCGGATTAGCAAACGCACATCTGATGACCGGTTTCAACACACGAATCCCTTCTAATTTTTGATGAACAACCGCCAAAATACCCCGTCCCAGCAAGTCCGCAGCCAAAGATTCTTGCAGCCCTGCGGCCGTTGCATATTTAATCACGGAATTGAGCGCATCTTCGACAGAGTTTGCGTGAATGGTAGAAATAACCAAGTGTCCGGAAGTTGCCGCCCGCAAAGCTTGGGAAGCGGTTTCCGGCGTTCGAATCTCACCCACCAAAATATAACGCGGCTTAGAACGTAAAGCTGACTTTAATCCATCGCCCCATCGTTCATTTTCAATCGGTGTTTGCTTACACAACCCCAATCCACCGTTTTTAGCGGCATATAACCCGTCTAACGGCATTTCAGGAGGATCTTCAACTGTGTATAAAAATCCGCCTTCATTTTCTAAATATTTCTTAATCAATGCCGAACAGGTTGTCGTTTTACCCATACCGGTCGGCCCCCCCATCAAAATCAATCCGGACTCCGGAGCCAATCCGACCAAATATTTTACAACCGGTTCGGGCAACCCTAAATCATAAATATCCGGCGTATTTTTTGGCATTTTACGACAGTTATATTGAACACCCGTTGTTGTAACGACACGTTCCACACGATACGATTCGCCGGCAAACTTTAACGCATAACTGGATGAACCGGTATATCCTTGTTCTAAGGCTTTTTCAAAATCCAACTGATCATCGGTTTGCAGCGGAACCAATGCAAATTTAGTCCTCTCGTCACGAATAAACATCACTCCTTCCGGCGTTAACCACAAATCCGGAAAGAAAATAGAACTGACAGACGGAACCTTAATCACATGCGATGAAATCATTTTCTTAACTGCCGTCGGAGCAACCATCCTTTCTAAAACCTTTTGAATATCCCCCGTTGGTTGCGTTGAAGCACTCTCTTGAGTTATTTTTGTGGGCATCGGCGAGGCTGGATTAACCTGAGTAGGTGTCTGCTGCACCGGTTGGACCGGCATTTTGGGTCTGGCATAAGCATTAACCGGCACTTGAACCGCCGGTGCTTCTTCTACCGAGGGAGAGGTCATCGTCTGAGCCGCTCTGACAGCCACAGTTTGCGGAGAAACGGGAGTCACGGGAGCGGACACATTTTCCGGTGTCGTTTGAGCAGGTGCTTTTGCCCCCGTATTTTCCCCTAAAGACACCGTTCCATTTTGTTTATCCGTTAATTTTGATGATTTTGTTGAAAAAAACATAGATATCCTTTCTGTTATTTTGCTTCATTGTGGCATATTTTAAACCAGATTGCAAGGATATTTTATCTGTCATTTTTCCTCTTTTTTTGATTTTATGTTCATCAAGCTGATTTTATAAGCTTTACGCCATAAAATAAAAACCCAGAGCTTTGGCTCCGGGTTTTTAAAGGTTTTACTGAACAAAGAATTAGTAACCACAACGACCTGTTGTAGCCCAATCTTCTACTTCACCACCGTCCAACACAAAAACCGTTTGACAAGCAGCAGAAGAAGTTACAACAGAAGCCGCACACGGAGACACCGGCATCACTTGACCGCAACCGGAAACAGTGTAAACGCCGTTTCCTAACCAACCAGAAGCCACGTTTGTTTTGGACAAATCATAAACCATATACTTTTTATCATGAGATTTGTAAGCTCTCATCGGCAAACCCAAACGAGAAATCACTTCATCTTCACTGCGACCGATCCACGGATCCAAATTGGCAGAAGTTGAACAAGCCCCGAGCATAACCAAAGCGGCAACTGTTAAAATGATTTTTTTCATAGTATCTCCTTTTACAATAATTAACAGATGGTTAATTTGTACTACATTTTTAGCCAAAAGTCAATATTTTTTCATATTTTTTGTCATTTTTTATTATTTTTTTACAACATTATGAATATAAACGCATTTTTTACATTCATAAAATTAAAAAAAATCAACATAACATATTTAAAAAGATTAAAATCTAATAAAAAATTTCGGATTTTAATTGTTGACGTAAAGCATCTAACGGCAATAAATCTTCTTTCTTTTTTCCCTCAAAATGCCAAAAAGTCCATCCGTTACAACTGGGCAATCCGGCCACTTTTGCCCCCATTTGATGAATGGACCCATGTTGAGACCCAAGATAAATAGATCCATCCGCTCTGACTGTAGCACAAAAACGGCGTTTACTGTCAAACAATTTCGCCCCCGGTTTAATCAAACCGTGCTCAATAACCGAACCGAACGGAATACGCGGCTCTGTCTTTTTATTAATCGGTTCTAAGGCTGTATCATCGGCAATTTGTGTAATCGCATCTAATCTGCGTTGAGCATATTTTATGTAGTGTTCCTCTCGTTCAATACCGATATATTTTCGGCCGAGTTTTTTAGCGACGGCGCCCGTTGTTCCCGTACCGAAAAACGGGTCTAAAATAACATCACCGGGATTGGTACTGGCCAAAATAATACGATACAATAAAGCTTCCGGTTTTTGAGTGGTGTGTACTTTTTTCCCCACATCATCCTTCAATCGTTCTGCCCCTAAACAAATTGGCAAATTCCAATCGGAACGCATTTGCAATCCTTCATTGAAGAATTTCATGCTGTCATAGTTGAACGTATATTTGGATTTTTCGGATTTTGCGCACCAAATCAACGTTTCATGCGCATTCGTAAAGCGAGTCCCCCGAAAATTCGGCATCGGATTTGTTTTCACCCAGATAATATCGTTTAAAATCCAAAAGCCCAAATCTTGAATTTTGGCACCTACCCTGAAAATATTATGATAAGATCCGATAACCCACATCGTACCGTCTTCTTTTAAAACACGACGCGCTTGATTCATCCATTCAACGGTAAAATCATCATAGGCCGCAAAACCCGAAAACTTATCCCAAGCATCATCCACGGCATCCACTCTGGTACTGTCCGGTCTATGCAAATCTCCCCCCAATTGCATATTATACGGTGGATCGGCAAAAATAACATTCACACTGTTATCCGGCAATTTTTTCATTTGCTCGATGCTGTCACCATGCATAATGATGTTTGTTTTCATCGTTTGCTCCTTGTTATCCGTAACCTTAGCAAACAAATAGTCAAAATTAAGTTAACAAAAATCGGATTTTTATTATTTTTCTGTCAAAAGCTCAGTCAATAACTTCACCTTGGTACAGGCCGTAAAACATATTTTTACTCAACCATCCCTTAACTTCACCAAATTCCAACAAACAGTAATCCGAACTTTTTGGACACTTTAAAATACGCCCAATTGTTCCTTTCTGCGCTACCGCCACCGTTTTACCATCCATACGCGGAGCATTTGCCAAAGCACATTCTTCCAACACAAGCGCATGTCGCACACCGGTAATTTGTGTCCGATGCACCCATCCGGTCGTACCATCCACCTCACGAATTTGTCGCCACAATTCGTACTCATCAATTACCTCAACCGGATACCCTTTTTCTTGATACACCCACATAATCGGATACCGATTGCCTGGGCCGGTTCGCATATTAACTTCGTTATTACGCAAAGAAACAAACCGAGGAACATCTAAACCCGGAGCCGCACCAGCCGACAACCCTATCATAGCCAATCCTAATATGACTCCGAAAAAAGTCCCCCTCATTTAGCGGTCCTTTCACGAATAGAAACTTTGGGCCGTTTTTCGGAAGATGTCAACCCCACCCCCCCAGCAGAAGAAGTTCTGCCTTCATCCCTTTGCACTTTCACTTCCGTTAGTGTTTTTTGTACATGCAAATCCGTTTGAACTTCTTGCCATGCCGTTTGAACTGCCGGCAACAATAACAGTTGCGCTATCTTCATTCCACGACGCAAAATAAACTGTTCAGAACTTTCATTTCTGAGCAAGACAAAAATAGGTTGTCTGTCTGCCGGATGAATAACACTGGGAGCATCTAAAACAATGATACCGTGTGCGAAGGCCATCTCCCGATTACTGACAATTTGACCACATAACCCATCCGGCAATGCAATTGCAAATCCGACAGGAATTTGAACACGTTCACGCGGACCTATTTTTATCGGCGCTGATATTGCCGCCAACAAATTTAATCCGACATGATGTTTTGATGTATAGGAAGGCAACGGAAAATCTGCCCCGTCTGCCGTTCTGACAATGTGAATTTTCGGTATCATCTGAGCCCTCGTTTATCCCATTGTTCTCATACTGGCAAAAATCATTATAAAAGTCAAGGAGATTTTTCATTTGACAAATATGGAAACAATAACCTATTTTAATAACAAGATGAAAAAATACTTTATCATTATTTTGGGATTATTTTTCGTGTGTTCGGCTGAATTTGCCAACGCCTCTTTGTACATCAATGCCAACCAAAAAAATGCGATAGATAATCGATTTGGTATTTCATTTATGGGAAACACGTACTTTTTCGGTTTGGGCACCGAAACACAAAATGAATATTTTTTATCAAATGAAACACCAAATGCTTTCAGCTCGTTAATCAGTCTGTCTGTTTTTAAAAACAGTACCGATCCTTTGCTGGTCGCCGAAAACATGTATACAAAGTTGCTTGCCTTCAATCAAGCTGCTCAACTGGTCATCCATCGCCAATCAAAAGAACCTATGGTGACATTTGTATTAAAAAACAACAACGGCTTAGAGTTAAATCTATGGCGTTTCTATCGCAATCCAAATAACTCAGAAGTGATTGGAATGCAATATCTGCGCACATTTAAAATACCGTTAAACACGGCAGATTCCGAACGATTAAAACGTCTGATCCAAACAATTGCCGAGCAATTTGCTCTACTGCCAAAGATAGATTTTATTTGGTAATTTTACCATTACTCCCATGCCTGATTGAGAAAAATGTACTCTGCACTTTATTCCTTACTCTCAAAAAAAATATCAGCATAATAACAAGATAAAATGAAAAAAGAGTCTATAATCATAGACTCTTTCCATTGGTTACGCAATACACCTTACTTGCCAAACGCGGTTTTGTAAACCTCTAAAACCAACTCTTTAGTGCAAGGACGCGGATTACCGCCTGTACAGACATCCGCCATAGCGGCATCAGCCAAGGCATCTAAATCTTCTTCCTTAACACCGATTTCTTTCAAGGTTGCCGGAATACCGACATCGGCGGACAATTGTTTAACGGCATTAATAGCGGCTCTACGATATTCGGATTCGGTCATCTCATCAATGCCTTTTACCCCCATAGCCCGTGCAATTTCACGGAATTTTTCGCCTGTATAATCGGCATTAAATTCCATTACGTACGGCAATAAAACGGCATTAGCCACCCCATGCGGTGTATCATAAAAAGCACTCAGCGGATGCGCCATGCCATGCACAACGCCAAGTCCCACATTGGAAAACGCCATACCGGTTACATATTGGCCAAGTGCCATATCAGTGCGTCCCTTCGGGTCATTATTAACAGCCCCACGCAAAGACCGAGCAATCAATTCAATCGCCTTTAAATTCAACGTATCGGCCAATTCCCAAGCACCCAATGTGGTATATCCTTCAATCGCATGTGTCAAAGCATCCATACCGGTTGCGGCCGTTAATCCCTTGGGCATTGTAGCCATCATTTCAGGATCAACGACGGCAACTACCGGAATATCATGCGGGTCCACACACACAAATTTACGGCGTTTTTCTTCATCCGTAATCACATAGTTAATGGTTGTTTCGGCGGCCGTTCCAGCTGTTGTGGCAATAGCAATCATCGGCACGGCCTTTTGTTTCGTTGGGGCAACCCCTTCCAAAGACACGACATCGGCAAATTCAGGATTATTAATAATAATCCCGATACCTTTAGCCGTATCTTGAGGCGACCCGCCACCGATTGCAATTAAATAATCCGCCCTGGCAGATTTAAAGGCCTCTACGCCGTTTTTGACCACATCAACGCTGGGGTTTGCCTTAACTTTATCATAAATATCATAAGCCATCCCCGCACCATCCAATAAATCCGTCACTTTTTGAACTACGCCGAATTTGACCAAATCTTCATCCGTTACGATAAGAGCTTTTTTAAAACCTCGGGATGTAATTTCCGGAATAATTTCTTTAACGGCACCGGCCCCGTGATAACTGGTTTCATTTAAAATAAATCTGTATGACATCATATCCTCCTTTTGTTAAAATCGTCATATCATTTTAGGCAGACTTTAAAATGTTTGTAAACAAAAAAAGGTCGGACCTTTATTTTTTTTACAAAACCACTTATAATAAAAGAAAAAAAGGAGATTTAATGTTTTGGGCGTTTTTAATTTATGAACTGTTTGTTATCTCATTAAGCGGATTTTTAGTGTGGCATTTTCAAGTATCCGGCGTATTAACCTATATACTTGGCGGCTTATTTTTTATTTGCTTCAACGGGCTGTTTATTCTTATGAAATTGACGCATAAATCCTTTTTGTTTTCAAAAGAATTAACCGTTCTTTTTTCCTTTTTATTAGCCGGAGTATCTTATCTGGTTTTAACTTTTATTATTCATGATTTTTTACTGATTATTCCATCCTATGGTACATTATATTTTTCATATCCTTACCATTTCACGATGCTTTTTTGTGTCGCAATTTTCATAACAGCCCTTTATGCCGTCTGGAATACTCAAAATATCAAAATCAAAAAATATACCTTAACGTCTTCCAAAAAAGTATCCGCTCGTCTGGCATTCTTATCGGATTTACATATTGCCCCCAATAACATGAGCGTTGCAAAACTGCATGACATTTTTGATCACCTAAAACACATCAATCCGGATTTTGTTATTTTTGGCGGCGACATTATAGAAATGCGACCTGACTACTTTATGGAACGAGCGGTGATACAATTATTTAAAGATTTTAAAATATATTATCCCATTATTGGCGTAGTCGGGAATCACGAATATTACGGTGGTGTTATTGATGACAATATTAAGGCTATGGAAAAAGCCGGCATTATTATTTTAAAAGATAACATCCGGACAATTCCAGAAAAAAATATAACCTTTATCGGCCGAGATGATAAAATGAATCTACATCGTTTACCTTTAAGCCGGTTAATTTCTCAAGTTCCGAAACATACTTACACTGTCATAATAGATCACGATCCGTCCAGTATTATGGACAGCGTCACACAAAATGCTGATTTACAATTATCCGGCCACACACATAACGGACAGCTGTTTCCGTTTAATTTGTTGGTCAAATATATGTTCTTAAATGCCTACGGCCACCATAGAATCAATCAAACCGATACGATTGTTTCTTCCGGTGTCGGCACTTGGGGACCCAGCATTCGAATTGGAACCCAAAACGAAATTGTTGTAATAGATATTAATCCGGCTTAATTATTTCTTTACGCCGTTTTCTTCCAAAAAGGTTATCACATCCGGCAACACATTCTGTACCATTATTTTAACCCCTTTTGCATTGGGATGAACGCCGTCTGACATAACATAGGTATGATCCATTGCCATACTAACCGGATTAATTTTTAAAACCCCTTTCATGAAGTGAGGATATAAAATCAATCCATACTTACGAGAGAGTTCTTGATACATATTATTAAATGCTCTAGCATAAGACGGATTCTTAAGTGGAGGTACTTGCATACCAATTAACATAACCGGAATCCCCGCCTTTTGAAACCGTTCAATAATGCGATCTAAATTACGTTGGATATCTTGAATAGGAATACCACGCAATGCATCATTAATACCCAATTCCAACAACACCCCGTTTGGACGGGCACTGATTACCGATGAAACACGTTTAACCCCACCACCGGTTGTTTCACCGCTTTTACTTTGGTGAATAACGGACACATCTGCATACCCTTTGGCACGCAGAGATTTTTCAAGCTGTGTATAAAATGCGTCTTGAGAGGATAATTTATACCCCGCACTTAAACTGTCACCAAAAACCATTAACCGAAAATCAGCCGCCGATACTTGAGCGGCGCACAATACGATTCCCAAAATGACAGATAAAAAACGCATATTTCCCCCTTTATTATAAAACAACGGCCCACGGATATTTTTGTTTGTCGGCTTGACCAGTCACGACCAAATCGATTACATATTCAGCCACCTTTACCTCATTAAATAAAGCGACATATTTGTCATGTCCAGCCTTGGCGACCCGCATACGTTCTAAAGGATTAGCTTTATAATAGGCTATTTTTTGATAGAGCTCCTCCGGTGTTTCATAAAAAGCAATTTCGTCATGGGTAAAGAAATCACGATAGCCGCTATTTGTTTCCAAAAATGTCAAAACGCCATTCCCCATTAAATGAGCCAATCTATCCGATTGATATAAATAAACGGAACTTAAATGACTGAGCGACAACCCCATCGCAACACTTTCACACGCTTTTTGATACTGGGCTGCATGAATTTTAGGCGTCCCCATAACTCCGGCATATAAAGGCTTTAAATCGGGAATATGATTTTTAATATCCTCGGCAATTTTATTCACACTTTCAAAGCGACCACAAAATTCTCTTGTCAGTGTTGGTGTAGCAGCAAACAAAAAATCATACGGTAATTTTTCACAGTCAAAAACCCGTCCAGTTTCAATACTTTTATCCACAATGTTGGGCATAAAAGCAATCGTATTGGTTGGTGTTTTCAATTGAGATAAGCTGTTCTTATCCGCCGTTGTCACCAAAATAATATCACTGACAGATTGTTTATTTTTTAATTTTTGAACGGTATAAGCCGCATCTTGATTCAATTTGTCATCGGCCCCGGAACTCTGAGTAATATTATCCACATTCCAATCAACAATTTTAACATGGGGTAGCTGTTTTTTTATTTTTTGAAGCGTTTCGGTTGTAATCGTATCAGCATGTCCCAATACAATCACATCTGGACGAATATGACAGGCAAATTTCACCAAATGCTTATTGATTTTTTTGCGTCCTAAAAAATTCATGCTGCCCGTTAAGCCCATGAGACGGCATAAATCTCGGTCTGAATATGTCACAACGGTATGACCGGCCCGAATCAATCCGTTGGTTAATTTCATTTGCATACTGTTTTGAGAACACCCGTTTATTTTCAATAAATTAAAATTAGCAATGTGTAAAATTTTCATTTTAATCCTCTGTATTATTTAAACGGAAAAGCCTGTTGCAATTCTTGTTGAATTTTTTGAACCTGAGAAGGAGTTATTTGATAATGATCATATATATCTTGTACATTAATAGAGGGTATCATTTCTTTGGAGTATCTCAACGGTTGCACATGATTAATACCAAAAGCCGAATAATAATCGCGAAATTTAAACCCGTCACCCTTTACATTATTGGAAACCTCCAGCCAGCGATTAGGAATCCCTAAACTATCCGAAGCAATCAACCCATGCAATGCCGTAGAAACAGTACTGTCGCATTCGGCAATTTTATTCAAAACCGTTATAGGGTCTTGCCGTAAATCAATCAATGTACTGTGAGGCGTTTCAGCCATTTTTTCAAATATCGGATTATCCCAATCGCTGACATGGGGAATAATGCCAAGCGCATATTTTTTTTCCGGTCTTTTGTCCAATAAATATGATAACAACAGTCCACCGTCTCCAACCGGTACAGTCAAGGTTTTCCCCAGTATTTTTTCACATTTTTCCTTTGTATAATATCCTCTAACCGCATGAATAATCATTTTGCGTTTAAAATATTTATAATTTTCATCCGAAATAAAGCCGGAACTGAAAACATGCAAAACCGGATGAAACGGTGCCAATAAAGCTTGTGCCCTATGATTAGTTGAAAAACGTTGCAAAATAGACCCGATGGCGATTAAATTCGCCCACTCTTTTGACCCAATAACACAAGCACGTCCCAATACTTTTTCTACAAAAATCGGATTAACGGCATCCCCGAAATTTTTCCCCTTACAATAAAATAATTTAATGGGTTGAATGGTCATTTTTTATCCTTATGCATGAGATAGTATTCTTGCCATTTAGCAATTTTTAAAAAACGAAAATAAGAAATTGTTACGGCATTAATAAAACCGAACCGACCTTGTAAAAACATTCTTTTCAAAAAATAATACCGCAAAAATTGATACGGAAATTCAAAAATTAAACGCAAAAATGAATATGTTTTTCCCGTAGATACCGCGGTTCTAACCAATTCATCGGTATAGGCATTATACTTTTCCCATGTCTTAGTCAACGTTGAATAGGAATAGTGGTACACCTGATTTTTGAGTTGAAAAACAGTCACATCCTGTCCCAACACAATCCGATCATGAGTCAAATCATCGGGCATTGTACTTTTTGTTTTATCATATAATCGTTCCAGATTATATGTTTTAGCAAACATCGACGGTTTTTTATCCCCCGGCATCATATCGGCAATTTTTATTTTATAAACATCTGCCAAACGTTGCTCTTTGACCACTAAAATTTCCTGAATTAATTTATCCGATAAGACCTCATCGGCATCCAAGGATAAAACCAAATCATAGCGACATTGTTCCTCAGCATATTTTTTTTGAGAAGATATATTTTTCCACTTATGAAAAATAACTTTAGCCCCATAACTTTGTGCAATTTCACACGTTTTATCCGTTGATCCGGAATCCACTACGATAATTTCATCGGCAACCTTTGATGCCGCCTCCAATGTTCGAGGCAAACGATCTTGCTCATTTAATGTAACAATGTAAACTGATAACTTTTCCATATATCCTCCTATCAAGGGATGTTAAACATAGTCGGATAAATAACTTTTGATATCAATAACTTCCTGAACAAAAGCATCTTGCGCCTGCATATCTTTATTCAACGGTTCCGGTTGAACAGATACCTCCCCCTCTTGTTTTAGGCGCTTTTGAACCCCCTTAATTGTGAATCCTTCTTTATACAAGTAATCACGAATTTGAGCCAACAAAACAACATCTTCGGCACGATAATAACGACGACCGCCCATGCGCTTTATTGGCTTAATCTGATGAAATTGAGTTTCCCAAAACCGCAGAACAGATGCTTGCACTTGCAATAAATCCGCAACTTCTGTTATCGTACGATACGCACTGTCGGCTTTCATCATGGGAACCCCCTAAACTTAATCGGCTAAAACACCTTTCAACGTATTTGATGCCTTAAAAGACACAACCGTTCTGGAAGAAATCGGATGTGTTTCACCTGTTTTCGGGTTACGACCGATACGTTGACGTTTTGCATGCGGCGTAAAAGTTGCAAATTTAGCAATTTTAACTTCTTCCCCATTAGCCAAAGCATTAATCACATTTTGAATAATTTGTTCAATCAACTTAAATGATTCAGAATGGGAAAATCCCAATTCACGATAAATCGCTTCAGCAATATCCGCACGCGTAATTGTCTTAACTGTCATTTTATTTTCCTTTTCTTTATAATTAGTTATTCTATATTTCTAACTTGCCACAAAATAAAATAACTTGCAAGTCTTTTTTTATTTATGCGGCATTTTTTACCATTTTATTATAATCGAATCAGCCCACCGGCCCATGTCAATCCGGCCCCCATAGATTCCAACAACAATAAATCACCTTTTTTCAGCTTCCCGCTTTTCACACCGGCATATAAAGCAAGCGGAATAGATGCAGAAGACGTATTGCCATGTTCGGGCAACGTTACAATCACTCTATCCATCGGTAAATTTAATTTTTTAGCCGTTCCTTCAATAATACGAATATTGGCTTGGTGCGGTACCAAATAATCAATATCGGCATTTGTAATACCGGCCGTATTTAAAACTTCACCGGCGACGTCAGCCAAATTCGTAACGGCATGACGGAATACCTCACGCCCTTCCATCATAATCGTTCCGACTGTTTTGGTTGCAGAGACACCTCCGGAAGATTTCAACATATCACGCACAGCCCCGTCAGAGTGCAAAATCACATTCAACACACCACTGTCTGCCATCGTGCCTTGACCTTCTTCAGCCGTCAACAAAACAGCCCCGGCGCCATCACCAAACAATACACACGTATTTCTGTCTGACCAATCTACGATTCGAGACAACGTTTCTGCCCCAATCACCAAAGCATTTTTAACTGTTCCGGTCGCAATAAAATGGTTAGCAATGGACAAAGCGTACATAAAACCGGAACAAGCCGCCTGCACATCAAAAGCAAAGCCTTTTGCCCCGATAGCCGCTTGTAATTTTGTAGCCGTTGCCGGAAAAGTTTCATCCGGCGTTGTTGTGGCAAACACAATCATATCCACATCGGCCCCTGTTATACCGGCACTTTCCAAAGCCTCTGTGGCCGCTTTAACCGCCAAATCACACGTTGTTTCATTACTGCCGGCAATATGACGGGATTGGATACCTGTTCTTTCACGAATCCAAGCATCTGTTGTTTCAACCATTTTTTCCAAATCAAAGTTTGTCAAAACTTTTTCGGGTAAATATCCACCCATTCCCGATATAGCGGCTCTAATCATTTTATACCTCGCACTTGTTAGGGTTAATTAACGAGAACTCTCATCAGCCGGAGCATATTCCAAAACATGTTCCAACTCTGTTTTAATTTTTTGACACAAGTCATTTTCGGCCAAACTGATAGCTGCAGACACCGCATGCGAAAAAGCAAAAGCATCCGCCCCTCCGTGACTTTTAACCGACACACCGTTCAACCCCACAAACATGGCCCCGTTATACATCCGCGGATCCATTTTTTTCTTGAGTTTTCTAAGAGCCGGCAACGCCAACATAAAACCGATTTTCGATACTGTAGATTTACGCACAATATCTTTTAACGACGTTGTGATAAATTTTGCGGTTCCTTCTATTGTTTTTAAAGCCACATTTCCCGAAAAACCATCCGTGACAACCACCTGCGTTGTACCAAGGCCGATATCATTTCCCTCTACAAAACCATAGAAGTTCATTTTATCCCCAAACCCTTTCAACACAGAGGCAGCCTCACGAATTTCTTCGCGCCCTTTTGTTTCTTCGGAACCGATATTAAGCAATCCGACACTGGGTTTTTCCACACCAAACATAATGCGATAAAACACATCACCCATCACGGCGAATTCCACCAAATTTTGGGAATTGCATTCGGCATTAGCCCCCAAATCCAAAGCCACACACGGGCCGGTCAACGTTGGTAAAATTGCGGCAATCGCCGGACGGTCAATGCCAGCCAACGTACCAAGGCAAATTTTACTCATCGCCATTAATGCGCCCGTATTGCCGGCGGACACAACCGCCTTAGCATATCCGTTACGGACGGACATAATTGCTTTCCACATACTGCTTTCACGACCGGAACGAATGGCCGCCGACGGCTTATCATCGGCCTTTACCACTGCTGTAGTGTGATGGATTTTATAACGATCATCGGCTAACCGATACTGAGCGATTAAGGGCTTAAGCCGTTCTTCATCTCCGTATAAGAAGAAAAAGACATTTGAATGTTTTTTCGCGGCCAATGCCACCCCTTCGATAATTGCGTCAGGAGCATTATCGCCCCCCATCGCATCAATAGATATAACCAACGTATCGTTCAAAGGATTATCCTTTCTTATTCGGCGT
>JAZKXP010000064.1:0-12164 GCA_045611665.1 Alphaproteobacteria bacterium
GTCATCACATCGCCTTAATCGGGAGAATAGCAGACAATAATATATAATTCAAGTTTTTTATACAAAAAAAACGAGAAGGTATTCCCTCTCGTTTTTTAATTTCAAATAAACCTAAGCTTATTTCTTTTTAGCACCATAGAACGGCATGTTCAAAGAAGAAGCAGACATCGTAGATGGTGTTTTTGTTTTTAAAGCCGGTTTAGCAGCTGTTTTTTTCATAGCCGGTTTGGCAACAACTTTTGATGTTGTTTTAGTCATTTTTTTGCAAGATGCTTTTTTGCAAGCCGGTTTAGCAGCGAACAATTGTTCTACAGCCTTAATCCAACATTCTTTATCGGCACCTTCCGGACGGCCGGCTTGTTCCCAAATGTAATAAGCGGCTACGCGGATATTTTCTTCATTAATTTGTTTCGTCATCTTTTACTCCTGAATTAAAAAAATTATTGCAACAACGCTAATATAAAACACATCCCAAAATTTTGCAATACCTTTTTTGAAATTTTTTTAATCTTTTTAATAGGTTAACAAATTCTAAACAACTAAGCGATTTTCGTACGAACCACACATAAAGGTTTAACCAAATCCCTCCCATCGGCCGGCAATGGAATAATAACCGCCTGACCTAAGTGACCACTGCTCATTTGGCCAATTAAATCACCGCTCCGTTCATCATAAAAATCATCCACAATCAGTGTAAGAGGTTCCAATCTGTTCGGTAATAAAACCTCTAATCGCATTCCCTTTGTGATTTTATGTTTAACCTCCATCACCATTTTGCCATCGGCAACATCCCGTACTAAACCGGCATAGCGCCAATTACCGGAACTGGCCGACACATCGTAGTTTTGAGCCTCCGGCCCTGCATTGCCGTCTAAAAAGCCCACCGTATAACCACGAGATTGCAACGTTTCAATTTCCGCCATAAACGGGTCGGCTGACCACGAATCCGGTTGTTCAAACCACGCATCAATGGCATGACGATAAGCCCGTGCCGTCACAGCTGCATAATATTCGGATTTATTACGCCCTTCAATTTTAAAACAATCTATTCCAACGGGCAAAATTTCATTTAATCTTGGCAACCAACACAAATCCCGTGAATTCATAATATAGGTCCCGTGTTCATCTTCCGTCATTTCCATCAGTTGCCCCGCCCGCGTTTCTTCTTCGATATAAACCGAATCGGGCAAGGATTCTTTTTCATACATTTTATATTTCCAACGACATGTGTGCGCACAATTTCCTTTATTCGCACTGCGTCCAGTTAAGAAGTTTGATAACAAACACCGGCCGGAATAACTAACACATAACGCCCCGTGTACAAATGTTTCCAAACGAATATCCGGACAATCTTTGCGAATTTCGGCAATTTCACTTAAAGGCGTTTCACGACCCAATACACACAAAGAGGCTCCTTGAGATTGCCAATATTTAACGGTCAATGTTGAACACACATTCGCTTGGGTTGAAATATGAAGCGGTAAATTCGGCAGTTGTTCTTTAATATATCCGAACACACCGGGATCGGCTACAATCACACCATCCGGATTTAATTCCTTTAAATGCGATACAAATTCTTTTAATCTTGGGATATCCCGATTGTGTGTAAATAAATTAATGGTCAAATAAACTTTTTTACCCAACGTATGAGCATACTCAATACCTTGTTTCATTTCCTCCATCGTAAAGGAGGTTTTATTGCGTAAACTCACCCCCGGCATGCCGGCATAAACGGCATCAGCCCCATATAAAAAGGCCGTTTTTAATCGATTTAAAGACCCTGCCGGCAACAACAATTCCGGTTTTCGAATATTGCTTTTCATTTTAACGTTCCTTTTTTGACACTCATACACTTTGTTTTTTGCGCATTATTCTGTCCCTTTGTTTTAACTGATTTTTTTACAGAAACTGCTTCTTTGTTACTCTGTCTGATAAGGCATCTTGATGTTGCGGCTTTTTCTTGTTCCAAAAAACGTATTAAATCATCAAACGGCATCGGACGGGCAAAATAAAATCCTTGAGCCATATCACACCCGTTTTCTTTAAGCCATGCTTCTTGTTTGTTTGTTTCAACACCTTCCGCCAAAACAGACAAATTCAAACGATGCCCCAAATCCATCATCGCCGATAAAATAATCTCATTATTTTTGTGTTCAAATAAAGAAGATACAAATTCCATATCGATTTTTAATTTTTGAATATTTAAGCGTCTCAAATAATTAAAGCCAGCATAGCCCGTGCCAAAATCATCAATAGCCAAACTGACACCTAAATCTGAAATCTCCTGCAAAAGAGCCACTTGACGCGCAATATTTTCCATCATCGCCGTTTCGGTAATTTCACATTCATAATATTTCGGATTAATTTTAAATTTTTTCACTTGTTTTGATAAATGTTGGACCAATTTATCATCTTCTAACTGAACAGCCGACAAATTAACCGCCATCATTAAATTTTTAAATCCGGCCTCGTGCAATCGTTTTAAATCTTCCATACTCTGACGAAACAAAAAAGGTGTCAATTTGTTAATTAATTTTGTTTTTTCCAACATCGGAATAAATTCTGCCGGAGAAATCATCCCTTTTTGAGGATGATACCATCTGAGCAAAGCTTCAACCGCTATAACTTGGTTATTTTTTAAATTAATTTGAGGTTGATAGAAAAATACAAATTCTTCTTTACGAACGGCACGTTCTAAATCGCTTTCAAATACGTAAGCCACAGGCTTGACAGCGCGCTTTGCCCAATCTTTAATTTTACCCATCCAAGCCACATTATTTTTCATAATTCCTCCTTTTTACGCTATAACGATATCGTTTTTCTTTTCAACACGCATCGGTGGAAATGTCAAGGTAATATCCGTCCCTTTCCCGACACCGCTGACAATATCCATTTTACCACCATGCAGATGCATAATTTTATCCACTAAAGCCAACCCCAATCCCGATCCTTTATGTGACCGTGTCATAATGTTTTCCACCTGAACAAAGGGTTTAACAACCATTTCCAACTTATCTGCCGGAATGCCAATGCCATTGTCGGAAACCTTAATGATAAACTCACCCAATTCGCCGATATCAAATCCGATTTTGATTCTGCCCCCCTCTTTGGTAAATTTAATGGCATTAGATAACAAATTTAATAACACTTGTCGAACTAACTTCGCATCCGCCAACAACAAGGGCCAATTCGGATGTTTCGCAACCGTTATCTTTCTGCTGCCGTAATCCGGATATCCGGAGACAATTTGCATAACATCCATCAAAACGACATCAATATCTAACCATTCTGATTTCAAAATCTGTTTATTGGCTTCAATTTTTGACAAATCCAAAATATCGTTAATTAAAGACAATAAATGCTCACCGGACTTATAAATACGGGCCGCATACTCACGATAAGTCGGATTAGCAATCGGGCCGAAGGCCTCATGTTCCATAGCGGATGAAAAACCCAAAATAGCATTGAGCGGAGTTCTGAGCTCATGACTCATATTTGCTAAAAAATCTGATTTTGACTGGCTGGCAAACTCGGCAACCCGCAGAGCTTTTTGCAATTCTTCCGTTCGGTCTTCCATTTGTCTTTGCAATATATGAAAACGTTGAACCGACAACTCATTATAAGCACAAATAAACGGAATAACACCCAATACCAGCAAAAGGTGATTCATTGGGGAAGATACATTCAAAACATACTCACTGAACAATACAAATACAACAATGCAAAAATACAAAACGCCAGAGATAATCCACATGTATTTTGTTCGTCCTTGTTTCATTTTATTATCCTTAAATTAACTCTTCTGAAGTGTAGTTTAATCTTTTTTTTAAAAAATTGATACACTTTTTATATTTTTTTTTGTATAATTCGAACTAATCATAGATTTTAAGAAAGGAAAAGTAAAAAATGAGTCAAAAAAAACCAGTAATTTTATGTGTTTTAGACGGTTGGGGATACCGTGAACAAAAAGAAAATAACGCCATAGAAACAGGAAACACGCCCGTTTGGCACCGGTTAGTTCAAAACTATCCGACCGCTACCATCCAAACATCCGGCTTATATGTCGGGTTACCGGATGGACAAATGGGCAATTCAGAAGTGGGACACACCAATTTAGGTGCCGGCCGCGTCGTTATGCAAGACTTACCCCGTATTGACCGCGCCATTGCGGATGGGTCAATTAAAACAAATCCGGTTTTAACAGACTTAATCGGAAACTTAAAAACAACCGGCGGTGTTTGTCATTTAATGGGATTAATCGGTACCGGCGGTGTTCATGCCCAGCAATCCCATATCGTTGCTTTAGCCAAAACATTGTCCGAAAACGGTATTCCGGTTGCTCTGCACGCTTTTATGGATGGACGTGATACACCTCCCGAATCCGGTCGTGACTTTTTAAAAGATTTGGAAAACTCTTTGGCCGGTACGTCAGCCAAGGTTGCCACCGTATCCGGTCGGTATTATGCGATGGATCGAGATAAAAGATGGGATCGAGTTAATAAAGCTTATCGTGCTTTGGTTATTGGTGACGGCGCCAGATTTGATTCGGCCGATACGGCGATGGCTGCATCTTATACCGAAGGCGTCACGGACGAATTTGTTTTACCGTGTGTTATCGGCGATTACCAAGGCATGAAAGACGGAGACGGCTTAATTATGGCTAACTATCGGTCCGATCGTGCCAGAGAAATAACGTTAATGTTGTTAAAACCGGATTTTACAGATGCCGAACGCATTAAAGTTATCAACTTTGCCGGTGCCGTAGCGATGACAGAATACTCCTCCGAACATCTCAGCTTAATGAAAACATTATTTCCGGCAGAAACACTCACAAATATTTTCGGTGAAGTTGTATCAAAAGCCGGTTTAAAACAACTGAGAATTGCCGAAACCGAAAAGTATGCGCATGTCACGTTCTTTTTCAATGGCGGAATGGAAACATTATTTGAAGGAGAAGAGCGTATTTTAATCCCCAGTCCGAAAGTCGCAACCTATGATTTAAAACCCGAAATGAGTGCTTATGAGGTGACGGATAAATTAGTAGAGGCAATTAACAGCAACAAATTCGATACCATTATTGTCAATTATGCAAATGGGGATATGGTTGGTCACACCGGTGTTATGAGTGCCGCCGTTAAAGCCGTTGAGGCCGTTGACGAATGTCTCGGACGTGTGGTTGATGCCACATTAGCACAAGGAGGCGCCATTTTCATTACCGCCGATCACGGAAATGCCGAACGCATGGTCGATGAAGAAACGGGGGCCCCTTATACGGCGCATACCAATACACCGGTCAAGGCCGTTTTAGTTGGAGCCGATGCCGATATAACAGCTCTCAAAGATGGAAAATTAGCCGATGTTGCTCCAACATTATTGGCGTTAATGGGATTGGAACAACCAACAGAAATGACGGGTCACTCCTTACTCAAAAGAGGATAATATATGCTGAAATCAATTGGCGTTTTGTGTATTTTGATGATGTTAACGGGGACAGTTGTTGCCGCTCCGACGACAGCGGATTTAAAACGTATCGAACAACAACTTAAAGCAGAACGCCAAGCCGGTTTAGAGGCTCAAAAAAAAGCCTCAGCACTCTCCAATGAAATGAAGGCCGTTAAGCGCCAAATTATCGGCTCGGTCAAAAATGTACAAGCAAAAGAAGAAGTCCTGTCAACGCTTGAAGAAAAACTGAGTGCATTAAACAAACGTGAAAAAGAGCTATCCGATAAAATATCGTTAACGGACGCCCAAATGGCCGAAGTGGTCATGGGATTACAACGATTGGCATTGCGCCCGAAAGAAAGTTTGTTTTTCAAACCGATGGCACCGATTGAAACCGTTCGTTCTCAAAGCCTGATGATGAACGCTATCCCCATCCTCGGCACACTCGGTACAGAGGCCCGTTCGGACTTGCAAGCCCTCATAGAGACGCGGTCTCAAATTACTTCTCAGGCCCAACAAGTTAAATCGGCCGCCGAGGCGTTGGCTGTAAAGCAAGCGCACATGGAAAAATTGCTGAAACAAAAAGAGGCCTTGCAAGCTCAATATCAAGCAACACACATTCAAGCAACAAAAAGAGCCGAAACATTAGCCAGTCAAGCAAATGACTTAAAAGATTTACTCAGAAAATTAGAAGAAGAAAAACGCAGACAACAGCTGGAACGTGAACGCAAGGAAAAAGCAAGATTAGCGGCCTTAGAGCGTGAACGTAAAGCGGCTGCGGCCCAAGGAAAAAAAGTTACGCCCTCTATCCAACGTCCTCAACCGACGAACATTGCAAAAGGAGCCTTCAAAAAATCCTATGGTGCTTTGCTCTGGCCGGCACGAGGCAAAATCGTACAAAATTTTGGTGATACAACCGTCTCCGGCGCCCATATAAAAGGGATGACTCTTTCGACTCGGGAAAATGCACAAGTCGTGGCCCCTTTTGATGGAAACGTTTTATTTTCGGGCCCCTTTAAAAACTATGGTCATCTGCTCATTATTGACAATGGTGATAATTATTTAACGTTATTGGCGGGCATGGAAAAAAGCTATGTGCGTGTCGGGCAAGATTTATTAGCCGGTGAACCGGTTGGTATGACTCGCACTAAAAATCCGACGCTGTATATTGAAATTCGAAAAGATGGAAATGCCGTCAATCCCCGACCTTGGTTTCCACAAATGTAATTGATTTTTTTAAGGAGTATGTATGAAGAAATTTTTATCTATTTTACTGTTAAGCAGTATGTTTGCCGGTCCGGCTGTTTCGGCTCCCTCAAAAATATCCGAAAAACAAATTCAAGATCCCTATGTTTTAATGGAATTGTTTGGGGCGGCTTACAGCGTTATCAAAGCCGAATATGTAGAGGAAACAAATAATCAAAAACTGATTGAAAATGCCATTGACGGTATGCTCAGCCAATTAGATCCTCATTCGGGTTTTATGAATGCCGAAAGCTTTGATGAAATGCAGACACAAACAAAGGGGGAATTCGGCGGTCTTGGGATGGAAGTCGGTATGGATAAAGGATTCGTGCGGGTGATGGCTCCGATTGACGATACGCCTGCCCACAAAGCCGGCATTCAAACGGGTGATTACATTACTCATGTCGATGACATTTCGACATTTGGACAATCTTTAAATGATACCGTCAAAAAAATGCGTGGAAAACCGGGAACGAAAGTAAAATTAACTCTGTCACGCAAAGGACAAGATCCGTTTGATATCACATTAAAACGCGATATTATTAAAGTCAAACCCGTTAAATTTGAAGTCAAGGATGACATTGGTTATATTCGTATTTCTACATTCAGCGAAACCACCACAAAAATGTTGCATGACGCTATTAAAGAGTTAAAAAAACAAATCGGTAAAAGCAAAATTAAAGGATATGTTTTGGATTTACGCAACAACCCCGGTGGATTATTGGACCAAGCCGTTGGCGTAACAGATACCTTTTTGACGCAAGGTGAAATCGTATCCACTCGTTCCAGAAAACCGGAAGATACCATGCGTTTTTCGGCTAAAGCCGGAGACTTAACAGATGGGTTGCCCATTGTGGTCATGATTAACGAAGGTTCTGCCTCTGCTTCGGAAATTGTAGCCGGTGCGTTACAAGATCATAAACGGGGCGTTATTGTCGGATTAAAGTCATTTGGAAAAGGGTCTGTTCAAACCATACGGGAAATCCCCGGATTTGGTGGTATGCGCATTACAACAGCCAGATATTATACGCCATCCGGTAATTCCATTCAAGCCAAAGGCATTACTCCGGATATTATTATCCCCCGAGCTAAGTTAGAGGAAGAGGCTCCTATCAAAGGATATGGTGAAGCGGACTTACCTCAAGCGATTGCGGCCGAGGAAGGTAAAAAAGCCATTGATGCGAAAGCAGAAGCTTTAAAGAAAAAAGAAGAACAAAAGGCTTTGAAAAAATTATTAAAAGATAATTCATCTGATAAACAAGATAATACAAATGATAAAGAAGAAAAACAAGATTATCAATTGGACCGTGCCTTAGATATCGTACGCGCTTTATCTGTCATGCATGAAGCGGTGGAAATCCTTCCTCAATCTGGTAAAAAGGATAAAAAATAATGACTGATGTATCCCCTAAAAGTATATCCGTGCTGTCCCAAGGAGTGGAAGCGAACGTACAGAATCCCGATAAAACCCGTTTGTACAGGCCAAATGTCGGCATCATGATTATTAATCCCGATAAAAAAGTTTGGATGGGCTTAAGAAGTGATGCCGATAAATATACGGATTGTGCCACACAAATGCCTCAAGGCGGAATTGATGAAGGGGAAATACCTGTTGAGGCGGCTTGGCGTGAAATGTATGAGGAAGTCGGATTAACCCCAAAAACGGCCGAATTAATTGCTGAAACACCCGAGTGGTTTTATTACGACTTTCCGGATTATGTTATACAACGCATGCCCACCAGCCCCTATATCGGACAACAGCAAAAATGGTTTTTGTTTCAACTGACCGGAACGGATTTAGATTTTAATTTGCATGTTTGTTCTCAAGATGAATTTTCATCTTTCCGGTGGATGGCATTGGAAGATGTTCCCAACAATGTTATTGACTTTAAACAAGAGGTTTATAGGCAAGTATGCGCCTATTTCAAACCGATTATTGACAGTTTATAATTTACTCACGGGTCAAAAAAGATTGAAATTTTTCTTGAATACCCTTTAACCACTCAGCATTACTAAAAAAAGAGTCTATCTCGGAAATGCTGGGTGGATTTTTATCCCCATCAAACGTCCGGTATTTTTGCATCGCATAATGGGATACATTCATCGCCTGCAACTCATCTGTCAGACGTTCAATATCCTCTAATGTCAAATATCTGGGATCGCACGTTGTTCGGGTTTCAAACGGCGTTCTGGCACTTTGTAAAATTTCAATACTTTGCTTGACTTTATCCGCCATATTAGGTCGGCCCGATAACACCTCATATTTATCCCATGGCGCTTTGACATCTAACCCCACCCAATCAAGCATGGGGGCCAACTGTTTTAATTTTTCGGGATATACACCTGAGGTATGAATAGCCACTTTATACCCCATTTCCTTGAGGGTTTGAACAGCTTGAAAAATATCCGGTTGCATCAACGGTTCCCCACCCGATAACACAACCCCATCCAAACGACGGACGCGTTCTTTAAAAAAGGCACAGACATTTTCCCATGTTTCATCCCCCTCTGACAATTCTTGCAAGGCCGGATTATGACAAAAAGGACATTTCAGCGGACAGCCTTTAAAAAAGATAACACCCGCTAAATTATCTGGGAAATCAATCGTTGTAAACGGAATAACACCCGCTATATGAAACATCTGACACCTCATAAAAAAGGCCGAATCGAATAAATATCCGAGCCGGCCCATGCACAATAGATTTTATTATTAAGCCACTTTTTGCAATTCGCAAGAGCAAGCATTATCTTCGGTGAACCAAACACGTTCGGCAAATTCAGATTTTTTACCTTTATTGAAGTGGCTGATCGGACGGAAATATCCCATCACACGAGTCCAGCATTCCACCGGTTGACGTTCGGATTCATATTTTTGTAAAAGTTCTTTTTCTGTCATTTTCTGTTCCTTATATTTATATTTTGTTTTTGTTAAATTAAGGACAGGTGATTGAACGCTTTAACAAATTTAACTTAACTTCTTTACGTACTTACTTGTTCAATTTCTCTGTCAAGTTTAAAAGGTAATCTTAGCTAGCCAACTCAGCCTTTTTCTTTTCAAGCAATTCGGCATCGCATTTCGGGCAGAATTTGTGTTCGCCCGCAATATACCCATGTTTCGGGCAGATTGAGTAAACCGGCGTAATAGATACATATGGTAAGCGATAGTTTTCTAAAACCTTGCGTACCAATGATTTACAAGCCGCCGATGATGAAATACGTTCACTCATGTACAGGTGCAATACGGTACCGCCTGTATATTGTGTTTGCAAATCATCTTGATAATCCAATGCTTTGAATGGATCATCCGTAAAACCAACCGGTAATTGAGAGCTGTTCGTATAGTACGGAGCTTCTTTTGTACCGGCTTGAATAATTCCAGGGAAGCGTTTTTGATCTTCTTTGGCAAAACGGTATGTTGTCCCTTCTGCCGGTGTGGCTTCCAAATTGTACATATTACCTGTTTCTTCTTGGAAAGCAATGAGTTTTTCACGCATATGTGTCAAGAAGTTTTTGGCAAATTCACGTCCCCAATCGGTTGTGATATTTTCGGTATCCCCCGTAAAGTTACGAATCATTTCATTGATACCATTCACACCAATTGTGGAGAAATGGCTGTTGAAACGACCCAAATAACGTTTTGTATACGGATACAAACCACGTTCTAAGTGCAAAGAAATAACCTTACGTTTAATTTCTAATGAATTTTTGGCCATTTCCATTAATTCATCAAGGCGTTTATAGAGGGCTTCTTCTTGACCTTTGAACATATAACCTAAACGAGCACAGTTAATCGTTACCACACCAATAGAGCCTGTTTGTTCAGCCGATCCGAATAACCCACCACCACGTTTTTTCAGTTCTGTCAAATCTAAGCGCAAACGACAGCACATAGAACGCACATCAGATGGTTTCATATCGGAGTTTAAATAGTTTGAGAAATAAGGTAACCCATATTTAGCCGTCATTTCAAACAGATATTCCGTATTTGGCGAATCCCACGGGAATTCATTTGTAATGTTGTATGTCGGAATCGGGAACGTAAACGGACGACCTTTAGCATCCCCTTCGCTCATCACCTCTAAGAAAGCGCGGTTAATCATATCCATTTCGGCTTGCAAATCACCGTAAGTGAATTCTTGCACCACACCGCCGATAATCGGGTGTTTATCCTTTAAATCCGCCGGAGGATTCCAGTCAAATGTCAAGTTTGTAAACGGTGTTTGCGTTCCCCAACGAGACGGCACATTCAAGTTAAAAATAAATGTTTGCATATTTTGTTTAACTTGATCGTATGTCATATTGTCTAAACGGACAAACGGTGCCAAATAGGTATCTGTAGAGGAGAATGCTTGAGCCCCTGCCCATTCATTTTGTAAAGTCCCCAAGAAGTTCACCATTTGTGAAAAAGCCGTTGACATGTGTTTCGGCGGGCAAGATTCTGTTTTATTGGCAACACCGTTAAAGCCTTCTTCAATCAAAACGCGCAAAGACCAACCGGCACAATAACCAGCCAAGAAATCCAAATCATGAATGTGATAGGACCCATCACGGTGAGCTTCACCAATTTCCGGTGTATAAACATGGCTGAGCCAATAGTTCGCCGTAAGTTTACCGGCACAGTTCAAAATCATACCGCCCAAAGAATAACCTTGGTTCGCATTGGCATTCACACGCCAATCGGAACGATCCAAATATTCATTGATAGAGGCAACGGCATCCACAACGGCTTTTTTATCTTTACGCATTTTATCGCGTTGTTCACGATAAACGATATAAGATCTAGCCGTTTTATAATAGTTGGAAGAAATCAAAACTTGTTCAACAACATCTTGGATTTGTTCAATTTCCGGAATAACACCGTGAGCAAAACGGTGTTTTAATACTTTAACCACTTGACGTGTCAAGAGCCAAGCTTCATCTTGGCTGTATTCACCAGTTGCTTCACCGGCTTTGGACAGAGCTAATGCGATTTTAGCCACATCAAACGGATGTTTTTCTCCGTCACGTTTCACCACTTGCGTGAGTGGTCCCAAATCAATAGACGGGTTAAATTCATCGTTTTTAATGACTTCCAACATTTAGTACTCCTTTTAATTATTGTTACACTATATATTGTGTGCGTTATTTTTATTGACTAAGTAAAATAAAGAGGATTTTTATGTTTTCGTCAACACAAAAATTACACTTTTATGTATTTTTTTTTAATATATTGAATTGTGAGTGTTTTTTATTTAATCCGAGGGGGGGTATATATTTTTTAAAAGTTAACAGAATCGTTTCTTGATTTTTAAAAAGATTCATATTATTTCGTATAACATATTAAAAATAAAAATATTTTAATATAAAAAAAAGATTCGTACACACAAAGACGAATCATATTAAAATATTCTTAAAAAAATGATACCTCCCCCCCTTGCATTTTTTTATGTTTTATGTATAATGGGTTCATCTTGCGGGTGTAACTCAATGGTAGAGTT
>JAZKXP010000065.1:0-24394 GCA_045611665.1 Alphaproteobacteria bacterium
ACACCACCTCCGGATACACCATCGGGTTCTTCGGCAATAACGGCATCCACATAAACCGGCTCACCTTGTTCACGTAAATGTTTAACCACCTTGGCCACATCATCATCGCTGACAAACGGACCATGCAAGCGAATAGGTTTGCTACCCGCCGGACGATACAGCATATCCCCTCGGCCAAGGAGTTGTTCTGCCCCTTGTTCATCCAAAATCGTACGACTGTCAATTTTATTGGTTACTTGGAAAGAAATACGAGTTGGGAAGTTCGCTTTAATCAAACCGGTAATCACATCCACACTTGGTCGTTGGGTTGCTAAAATGAGGTGAATACCAACGGCACGTGCCATTTGAGCCAATCTCAAAATAGCGGGTTCAGCCTCTTTACCACATTGCCCCATCAAATCGGACATTTCATCTACAATCATCACAATATACGGAATTGGCGTTAAGTCAAAATCTTGTTCTTCAATAATCGGTTTACCGGTTTCAGGATCAAAACCCGTTTGAACTCGTCTGGTTAAGCGTTGACCATCTTTAGCGGCTTGTAATAATTTTTGGTTAAATCCTTCAATATTACGCACGCCAAGTTGGCTCATCGCACGGTACCGGTCTTCCATTTCCCGCACCGCCCATTTGAGTGCCACAACAGCCTTGGCCGGAGAGGTTACAACCGGTGTCAACAAATGTGGAATCCCATCATAAATGGATAATTCTACCATTTTCGGGTCCACCAAAATTAAGCGACATTCGGCTGGTGTAAAACGATACAACAACGATAAAATCATGGTATTAATCGCAACGGATTTACCCGAACCGGTCGTACCGGCCACTAACAAGTGAGGCATTTTTGCCAAATCGGCATAGGTTGGCACGCCGCCGATATTTTTACCCAAAATCAAAGGAAGAGCCCCTGTATTTCCACCAAACTTAACACTTTCTACCAATTCGCGAATGTACACGGTATCTCGTTTGGCATTTGGCATTTCAATCCCGATAGTGTTTGACCCCGGCACAACAGCAATGCGCACAGATAAGGCCCTCATTTCACGCGCAATATCATCGGCAAGCGCAATAACACGAGAGGTTTTTATCCCGCTGGCCGGCTCAAATTCATACAACGTTACCACAGGACCGGGGTTAGCCCCAACAATTTTACCATTCACCCCAAACTGCGCCAAAACGGATTCTAAATCCTCGGAAACTTTACGCATTGTATCGGCCGTAATGGTTGCTCCAATTGTCTTTGCCGGTTCCAATAAACCGGATGACGGCAACACAAAATCACATTTGGATGTTTTTAAAGATTTTGCGCTTCCTTTAATTTCCTTTGCCCCGTCCTTTAGAGCTTTTTCTTTTGGTTCCTTAACAACCTTTTCTTTAACTTTAGACGCAACCTTTAACGGTTTTTCAATCATCGTCGGTAACACGACGGACGGCATTTTTACAGAGGGTATTTTTAATTCCGGCATCGGTAACGAGTGAATTTTTTCGCCGGTTCTGCCAACAATCCATTTCAATAAACGCCAAGCGGAAATACGTAACGTAAAAATAACCATCAATCCAAAGATAATCCATAAAGGAATTCTGAAATACCACTCGGAAATCTTCCCCCATTGACTGAGATAAAACCCTACAAAACCACCCGTTCCGGCAACTGTTTTGACAGAGGGATCAAACATCCCCGTTGCAGCCAACCAACACCCTAAAATACCAGCCGGAACAATCGTCCACGCCCGCCATTTAAAATGAGCCGACAATCGGAACATCAGCATAATCCCCCAAGCAATAAATGCTACGGGAAACAGCCAAAACATAAAACCAAATCCTTGCCATAAAATATCCCCCCAAATAGCCCCCAACGATCCGGCAGGATTTTGAATCGGCATATCACTGACTGTATTGAACGATTCATCGGCCGGATGATACCCCAAACAGGCTATCATTAAAAAAATCCCGGCTGTTAATAAGAAAAATGCACACAAAAAATGGATAAAATTTCGCATATAAAACCTCTTTCTTTAGGTATCATAAAACGAAACGACCAAAAAAACAACCTTTTTTATCAGTTTCTTCAATCAAACAATGTTGGTTCAAACCAATTTTGCTGTTCTTCCTCTTGAGCCAATCGAACGGAACGCAGTTCTTCTAAAACCTGCTTCATAATCGGAATGGTAATCCGTCTGTTTTGAGACAAAGACAATTTATCCGCCCCATCGATTAAAGCTTGAATAGCTTCAAAGGTACGTTCCGTGTAACGGGCGGCATATTCCAACACACTTTGTTCAACCATCACGCGTCGATCGGCAAAAGCCTTTGTTAATACGGATAAAATCAAATCATCATCCGGCGGTAAAATGGCCACTTTTTGACACATCATAATACGAGAAGACAAATCCGGCAATGCAAAATCCGGAATTTGACGAGAGGTCATCAATAATCCGATATCTTTTTCTTTTGTCCAATTGAATAAGTGGAATAAGGCCTGTTCATCTGTCACTTGATCAATATCTTCAACAACAATGCGCTCTGTATCCGGCAAAGAAATACCGGATAAATTTTTACCCTCAAATCGTGTCTCGGAAAAAGTATGAGCCAAATGCGTTTTTCCACATCCTTTAGGACCATATATCAACAACCCGTGAGTCCCCCAATTCGGATATCGATCTATCCATCGTACAGCTGTAATATTACACGGCGCAATGATAAAATCATCACGCTCGAAGGTTTGACAATAAGCCAACCCTAATGTCAGCTGTTTAATTTCTCCCATCTTATTGACCTTTATACACCTCTGAAGCCTCATACCATTTCAATGCGCGACGTACCAATACACCAATAACGGCGGCCACCGGAACGGCAACTAAAATCCCGACAAATCCGAATAAAACACCTCCGGCCAACAAAGCAAAAATAATCCAAACCGGATGCAGGCCGACATTATCTCCGACCAATTTAGGCGTTAAAACATAGCTTTCCAAAATTTGACCGATAATAAATACAACAGCCAATCCAATCCACAGCCCCCAACCGGCACCTTGTGATAACGCAATTAACACACTTAACACCACACCGGTTAAAAAACCAAAATATGGAATAAAGGATAAAATACCGGATAAAATACCGATTAACACCCCTAAATCCAACCCGATAACAGACAATCCAATCCCATAAAAAACCGCTAACGTCAAACAAACAGATACTTGTCCTCGAATAAATCCGGCCAAAGACACATTAATTTCCCGCCAAATACTGGTCGTATCTGCCTTATATTTTGGAGGAACCAATCCTTTAATATTTTTAGACACGTCATTCCAATCCTTTAACACATAAAATAACACAACCGGTGTAATTAACAACAAAGACACCACATTAAACAAAGCCATTCCTCCGGACAAAACATTCAACAATCCAGTTCCGATACTGTTCAAAACACCAAATGCCGTTTGAGAAACAGCATCAGACAGTTGATACATTTGATCCGGTGAAATTGTATGTTGGGTATAAGAAATCAAAACCTTAATTTTTGTCCACACATAAGTGGCGATTGTCGGCACTTTGACCATAAACGCCAATACTTGCGTTTGCAAAATCGGAATTAAGATTAAAAATAACGCAACAATAAACACACAAAATCCGGACACAACCGCTCCGGAAGCAAGCGCCCGATTCCATTTTCGGCGTGTCAGTTTATTAACCAACGGATCCAAAAAGTATGCCAAAACAAAGGCTAAAACAAATGGTAATAAAATAGCCGAAATTGCCCACACAAAACACCCTATTAAAACTAAAGTGCTTAAAACAATCAACAATGGTTTATTTATTTTCATTTACTATTTCCTTTTTTTTAATAAGCGGGTAACTTTTGTTGAACATATACAGACCCGTTCGGTATCAAAACAATTCCGGATGTTGTCATTTTATTTAAAGCGCTCGGCGTATTTTCAGAAAACAGCAATTCGGCATAAATTTGATTTTTATGGATTGCCCGAACATCAACCTGTTCCACAAACTCAAACGCCTCTAATTTTTTTTCCAAGACCGTCCACTCACCCAATGTATTAACCTCAAATAACGCCGTTACACCGCTGCGAGCCGATGTACGATAAGCTTGGTACGCCTTAAATTTTCGGTCCATATGCTCAAATGTTTTTTTCACAACTTGCTTCAGTACGGCAGCAACATTAGCTGAACCGGAAGAAACCGCAAAAGACACCTCGGAACCGGCTGAGGCATTTGCCGGATAAACCTTTGTGTTGACCGTATAAACAGCCCCTGACTTTGTGACATCCAAAATAACAACAGCCGGCGTATGATAGCGCGTCATTAACGGATCAAAGGACAAAATCTCACCGCCGTATTTAATGGCTTCCGTCATCGTTTGATCGGTTCCGTCCCCTAACGGCACGACGAACTGATGTATCCCTTCAAAAGCTGCATTGTTTTTCAATACTTGAAACAAAGGATTCATTTCATCAAAAATCTGAATGGTTCCATTTTCACGAAAAATCGGCACAACAGCCATTTTGGGCGGTTCTTTATCCAAAAAGGGCAAGACATTTTCATCAAAAAAATCCCGCACGGCCGATGCTTTAAATTTGACGGAAACATCCGCCATATACCGTGTTCCCGTATTTTTTTCATCGGCCACGGAAACTCCCTCCACAAACGAAGAAACCTGTTGTGGTGTCACAATAATCGCATTTTCATTTTCCGGCAAACTCGGCATCGGCATCTCATTATTTTCCCCTTCGTCAAGCGATTGAGGCACCTGTACAAATACCGTAATCGTGTCATCAAAAACCAACCGACTGAATAATTTTGGAAAAGCCTGAACGGCGGCTTCCGACAAAGCAGTTTCTTTGGCTTTAACGGCATTTTCCGCTTCAACATCCACATGAATATCGGACACACCATACAAATTCGCAAAAGCCGGCAAAGAAGTTAATCCCGCCATAAAACCCAAAATCCATTTTTTCATCACATACGTAACCTTTTTCATTGAACTTTAGATAATATACTGCTAATGTATCGAAAGAGCAACTAAAAAATAAAGGATAAACAAAATGGATTATAACGCAGATAACGTTTTTGCAAAAATTTTACGGGGTGAAATTCCTTGCAATAAAATATATGAAGATGATCACGCTTTGGCTTTTTATGATATCACACCAAAGGCAAAAATACATGCATTGGTCATTTGTAAAGCCTTACTGACCGATTATTCGGATTTTATTAATCATGCCGATGAACAAGAAATCACCGGCTTTATGCGTGCTATTGCCAAAACGGTTGAAATTTTAGGCGTAGAGGAAGGCGGATATCGTTTGGTATTTAATAAAGGCCCTAACAGTGGTCAGGAAGTGCCACATTTACACGCCCATATTTTGGGTGGAGAAAAATTATCCTCCGGCCTATAAAATCATCCAAATACAAACAAAGGGGCGTTTTTATCCCCTTTGTTTTTTTATTCAAAAAAGACACTTAATACCCCCGGAGCAATAGAACTCAGCGTATTAAAATTCACCTGCGGTTGAAATGCTGTCCCCGTTAATTCATAACGCACACCAATTAATCCGCCGCCGGTTCCGTCTTTAAATAAATTTCCGATGAGCGGAATTTTCCCAGGCAATGAATTAATCATATAGGCCGGGATCACCTGACCGCTTAAAGCTAACTTACCGAGAGAGGCGCGCCCGCGGAATGTTAACCCTAAAGAAGTCCCGGAAGCGTATCCGTCATTAATATAAACATTTTGATAGGGGGTTAATTCAAACGGTATTTTTGCGGTTTTAAAATTCAATTCTTTTCCTCGGATACCATCCACAATCCCCAAAATTGTAACCGCTTGAATAATAAATCCGGGGTCTTTTAAGTTAAACTCACGAACCGTTATATCTCCGACAAAACTGCCGGCAGCATTTTGTTTGGCATCTATGCGTAATTTTCCACCAAAAAATCGTTCCGTCACATCGGCTCTGGCTAATAAATCTCCCAAATCATCACATTCGCCCTTTAATATTTTATTTTGGGGAATGTAATGAATTTCCAACGCTTTACTCCCCAAGGCAGAAATATTTAAATGCTGCCACCGATACCCTTGTCGTTTTCCTTGAATTTGTACAAATTTAAGCGGCTTTTGAACATTTAAAATGACCGTTTTTAAGTTCACATCTAAATGAATATTCGGCGGGGCAATTTGCACATTAGCTATTTGCTCTTTCACCTCTCCATTGTCATGCGTTTCAGGAGGCGTCTGTTTAAAAAGAGGCATATCAAACAGCTCGGACATATTCCACGATTCACCCTTTAATATAATGTTACTGTTTAACTTTTTATCCACAATAATCTGACCGGAAAAATCGTTTTTCGGTGCTTTCACACCATCAAGGCGTAAATCAAATCCATCGGCCCAATTCACACGGCCTTTAATATCAATTTTTGGTTTTAATGCCGCTACATCAAACGATAAATCGGTTGGCACCTCATTCCCCGAAAAAGATGTTTTCAACACAGCTTTAGCCTCAACACCAACATCCTTTGTGATACCGACGGGATACAGCTGAACATTGGCTTTCGTTAAATCCAAATCAGCCGCCACATCCGTTTGACCTAAAAACGTTTTATCAATTTGAACAGACACGGGTATCTCTCCCGTTACATAATCCGATACATCTTCGAACAAGGGACGTATTTTTTCATCAGACACCGTGCCGGATAAACGATAAGCAGACTGAACCGTATTCTGATGTGTTTTTTTAAACCGCTCGGTCCACGTTAAGGCCACCGGAATTTGGCGCAATTCCGCCGTCCCGCCCAACTCCAATTTTTGATTATCTACCGTTAAATGAAACTGCCCGTTCGCAAGAGATTCTCCGGCAATCGGCGTCGGAAAAACACCTTCTGATATATCGGCAGAAACATTCACTTGCACCTGTGAAATATCCAATGTTTCAATTAACGGAAAAGACAATCGGGTTTCCACCGTTCCGTTTCCGTTTGTTTCAGATGGATTAATCCCAAAAGCGTCTGCAAACATCAACGGTTTGGAATTAATTAATGTCATAACTTCTTGTACGGGACCGGCCCCTTGAATAACCATAGCCGCCCGAGCCACCTTATCCTTTAAGTCGGTAAAATGCAGGTCTGCTTTTTTTAACTCTATAGCCCCCAACTGTCCCGCTGTGGCAAAGATATCTACTTTATCGGGATATAAATGCACCGTAGCCGCTACATTATGTACACTCGGCATCGGATGCAAATACCGCACGGTCACACCGGAAGCCGAAATATCACCAAATAAATCAACTAGCTCCCCCCCTGTAAAATACAGCGTAAAATCGGCCTTTTGAAGCCCCCCTTCGGATAAATTTTTCTTAACCCAAGCGTGAGCATTTGGGCCCAAAGCCGACGGCCATAAATCCGGAACTTGTTCCGTTTTAACATTTGTAACCGTAGATTTTAAAACGGTTTTAATATGATTTAAATCTTTCGTATCCAAAAAAGAACCTATACCGGTAATATCAACCGCTAAGGAAGCCTTTACTTGCCCCGTCATCAAAGAAGATTTATCTATTTTTAAAGACTCTAAATGCGGAGAAAAAGCCCCTTGAATCAGCATCTTATCCACTTTATATTCATTCGTCAGCGGGGCCGGCAGATTAACCGTTCCGACACGTTCATTCATTATTTTAAAAGACAATTCCGATACAATATCTCGAATATTTTTATCCGTACTACGTAAATCCAAAGCACCGTAAATATCGCCTTTAACATTCAAATTGACATCTTTTACAACCGGTATCAATCTGTCCAGCTTAGACACATTCAGAGAATCAAATTCCACCTCAAAAGGCATTTGACGTGTCGCCCCGTTAAACAAAGCATTTGCCGATATATTCATCGTACTGTCTTTTGCCGATATTTGGGCTTGAACTCTTAACGCATGTTCATCACTACCATCATTTTCCAACAACAAATCTAATTTTGGAACGGAAAACTGCTTTTGCCGGCGCCGATCTTCAATCAGTACTTGAGCATCATCTAAAACAAGGCGATGAAATTGCATTAAATATCCGATTGTCCCATTAAAATCGGATACCTTAACAGGGGGAGAAACCTGTTCGGGCATATCTTTTGTTTCTTTATGTTGCAGATATAAATTACCCTCTTCATCTAAGATAGCCTGTAAAAATGCATCTTTTAACACCAATGTATCGGGCATATAATTCAAACTGAGTATCCGCCATAACCCATACGATAATTCAATATCGGGTAAATCCGTAATAACACTACCGTCCAATCGTAAAACGGATAAATCTTTAATCTGCAGATGTAAAATACCGTCATCTCGTACTTCGGCGCTTAAAATAATGGACTCAACATCAATGGTAACCGGCAAATCTTTTGGCACAAAATGTTCTTTTAGCTGAGGCACCAAAAAATCTACATTCATCGGGGCAACACTTAAACGCCAAAACATCATCCCACATAAAACAATCACCAAAGCGACGATAATTTCAACACACCGCAAAATTAATCGCATTGTTTTTTTTGATATTTTTTTTAAAAACTTTGCCATACTACACTTTTCCTATTACGATTCATATCGTACTTAATCCCAAACAAATCAACCCGGATAAAACAGGGGTTAATATCCAAGATACCACAATATTACCCAACATAGAATACTTAAGACCGTATCCGCCTTTTGCAAAAGACACCCCGATAATGGACCCGATAATGGCACTGGTAATCGGTACCGGCACCAAAGGGAAAGAAGGTATTCCATAGTAAGCCAACACCGTTTTTAATCCGCCCCATGAAAATAAAAACAATGTTGAAGCCCCCGAAAAAACCACAATCAAAGCCTCCAACGGCGACAAAGGAAACAAACCGGATCCCATTGTTCTCATCACTTTTTTATCTGCCGTAAAAAAACCGATACCGACAAAAGCACAAATCAGCAAACTAACCCAAACACTATCCCAACCGGTAGCCGTTAAAAACGGGGCGCTGATTGTTGCCACATTATTTGCTCCAAGAGCGTAAGCCGAAAATGCACCGACAAAAATTAATCCGATACGGGTAAAAACATCTTTATACAACAAAGAAACGGGAAAACGACGCAAACGCCACCGAACACACTTAAAAATCAAAAAAGCCACTGCCGCAGCCAAAAACGGGCTATATAACCAGGCCGAAACAGTTTTAATTAACACATCCGGCTGAGATAATTTACCGTGAGCCAAACTAAACCCGACAACCGCCCCAACCATCGCTTGAGCAATAGATACGGGGATTCCGCGAAACGTCATAATCCACAACACCAATCCGGCAGACACCGTAACAATAAAAGCATCTGCCATTGTTTTTGAATGTCCTAACTGCAACATGCTGGAAGACGTTCCGTCACCGCTGATAAGAGCTCCTAAAACCACAAAGAGAATAGCTATCAATGTTGCCGTACGCATTGTCACCATACGGGTAAAAACAGCGGCTCCGAACAAATTACTGATATTATTTCGTCCAAAGACCCACGCTAAAAACAACCCTCCAATAATAAAAAGTGCATCCATTTTTTATCCCTATAACGAATGTTTAACCGCCATAACCTGTAATCTATCAGCCACATCTTCGGCTCTGTCAGAAATACTTTCAATCCGATCGATCATATCTTTTAACTGTAACTTATGAGCCAACTCTAATTTTTTATCGGAAAAAATCCGTTTTTTTAATGCCAAAACCTTTAAATCAACCTCATGTTCATACAATGATACTTGGGATGTATACTCCGTTAAAACATCACCGGCAAAGAAACATCTGGCAGCTTCAATCAACGCATCGGCACAAGCCGCCGTCGGATTTAACAACCCTCGAATCCCTTCACGATAATCTGCCGGAACTTTAATGCATTCAGCCGATAACCCCAACATATTTTCTTCATACGCATTAATAACACGGTCACACCCTTCCAATAACCGCAAAATATCCGATCGTACATCGGGTAAAATCATCTGAGCATACAATCCTATTTCCACAGCTCGCCGCAAATCATCATTTTTGGCTTCATGAGCACTGACTTGCTCACATACATTCTCAAATTCCGCCGTAGCCCCTTTATCTAAATAAATTTCGGACCCCAAAGCAAATAAAAATCCGCTATGAACGATATTTGATAAAAATTCAGAAATCTTAACTTCAACATCTTTGGTTCGTTTGAACAAAATGAAAGTACGCTCTGCCATTTACCCCTCCTTGGATACACCTGCTAATTGAGCCCGCATAAAGCCATCTAAATCACCGTCCAACACACCGGATGTATCCGATGTTTCATAACCGGTACGTAAATCCTTGACCATCTGATAAGGCTGTAAAACGTATGAACGAATTTGATTACCCCATCCGTTATCTCCTTTAGAAGCCTCTATCACGCCTTGTGCCTCTTGCCGTTTTTTAAGTTCCAATTCATACAATCTGGACCTCAACATCGCCCATGCTTCATCTTTATTTTGAAACTGACTGCGCCCCGTTTGGCTTTGTACGACAATACCGGTCGGAATATGCGTAATACGAACGGCACTTTCGGTACGATTCACATGTTGACCGCCCGCCCCGCTGGCCCGATATAAATCAATTCTGCAATCCGCCGGATTAATATCAATTTGGATGGAATCATCTACCACCGGATATACCCAAACCGAAGCGAAACTGGTATGTCGTCTGGCATTGGAATCAAACGGAGAAATACGAACCAACCGATGAACACCCGATTCATTTTTTAACCATCCGTAAGCATTATGCCCTTGTACCTTTATTGTTGCAGACTTAATGCCGGCTTCATCTCCGATATTTTCTTCATTTAAAGAAACTTTGTACCCATGCTTTTCTGCCCATCTGGTAAACATTCTGAGAAGCATTTGAGCCCAATCCTGAGCTTCTGTTCCGCCGGCACCCGCATGAATTTCTAAGAACGTATCATTTTTGTCTGCCTCTCCACACAGCAAGCTTTCCAATTCGGCACGACTGACATCTTCTTGCAAAGCCATAAAAGCTTGTTCGGCTTCCATCACTAAATCGGCATCATTTTCCATTTCGGCCAACTCTATCATATCATACGCATCTGTAATTTGGCGTTCCAATGACGTAATATCCTCTATCGCATTCACCAATAGGTTGCGTTCGCTGACCAACTTTTGAGCTTGCTCCGGATTATTCCATAAATCGGCCTCTGCAGTCAAAGCATCTAATTCTTCACGTCTGAGCTGAGCATTATCCCAGTCAAAGACGCTCCTTCAGCAATAAAATTGCTTGTCTGTACTTGTTATTCAAAGCGATAATTTCGGCTTTCATTTTTTCTCCTTACTTAATATAAACCACCAACGTCGGGAATATTTTCGTCATCATGAATTGTAATATCTTCTCCGACAATTTTTGCATTTTCATCCGGATGCGTTCCCAAACGGAAAGCTTCGGTAATCACGTTTTTATCTCCGGCTACAGCTGCCTTACCCGTTTGAGCATTCACACGAATCAGCTGAACTCCGGCCGGCACACGGAATGGAATATCCGGTTCGTTCTTTAATGCCTCTCGCATAAAATCCCGGAAAATAGGACCGGCAACAACACCCCCCGTATCATTTGGGCCCAACGTTGTCGGAACATCAAATCCAACCCACACACCAACCACCAAATCCGGAGAAAATCCGACAAACCACGCATCTAAACTATCATTAGAAGTACCCGATTTAGCCCCTAGCGTACGTTTTAAAACCCGCGCAGCCGATCCGGTTCCCCGTTGAACAACACCCGTTAAAATATTGACCATTTGATAGGCCGAAACGGGGTCTTGAATTTGGGGTTTGTCATCAAGAATAATCGGCAACATATCCGCCGAGGCCTCTGGCCCGGAACACGCATCACACAAACGATTATCATGTTTATAAATCGTTTTACCATCCCGATCTTGAATACGGTCAATTAAATTCGGCGTCACAAATTTTCCACCATTTACCAACATGGCATAAGCCGCCGTCAATTTCATCGGCGTCGTTTCACCCGATCCCAATGCCGTAGATAATTCCGGCTTTAAATTGTCCGAAATGCCGAATTTTTTACCATATAAAACGGCCTTTTCGATACCGATTGCCTGAGCCAACCGAATGGTCATCAAATTTCTGGATTTTTCCAATCCGACCCGTAATGTTGTCGGTCCATAAAAAACCTTACTGTAATTTTTGGGCTTCCACTTTGTTCCATCCGGCAACTCCATCACAATCGGCGCATCTAAAATCAAACTGGACGGTGTATAGCCCGAATCCAACGCCGCCAAATAAACAAACGGTTTAAAAGAAGACCCCGGTTGACGTTTTGCTTGAACTGCTCGATTAAACTGATTTTTCTTAAACGAAAAACCACCCACCATGGCAAGAACGCGTCCCGTGTGAGGACTGATCGCAACCAACGCCCCCTCTACATTCGGAATTTGTTGCAATAAATAAGCACCTTTTATTCCCTTTTTGGGTTGAACAAAAACAACGTCGCCGGCGAATAAAGTTTCATGGATATTCATCGGTTCTTTGGCAATCTTACTGTCCGGCAAAGCTTTTTTGGCCCATTTCATATCGGCCATCTGAATGATGCCATCATGACCGTCTTGCAAACGAATGGTCGCAGCCTCATCCGTCACCCGCAAAACAACAGCATATTCCCACCCATCCGGCGCATAGGCAGGTAATTCCATCGCCTTAAATGCCGATTGCCAATCACCGGATAAATTTAATTTGGCGACAGCCCCTCGCCAACCATGCCGTTTATCATAACTCAACAACCCGTTTTGAAGAGCTTCTGCCGCCGCATTTTGTAACCGCGGGTCCAAAGAGGTCCGAATGGATAACCCCCCGTTATACATAGCCTCATCACCATATTGAGCCGATACGAAACGACGCACTTCTTCGGCATAAAAACCGGCATTTTTCAATAATCGCTCATCACGAGCCACCATCGTAATCGGCTCTTCCCGAGCGGTTAAATACGCCTCTTTTGTAATAGCGCCATCTTCAAGCATGCGCCATAAAACCCAATTACGCCGTTCTATGGCCTGTTCTTGCCGTTTAATCGGATGATAATTATTCGGACCTTTCGGTAAAGCCGCCAAAAATGCCATTTCACCCAATGTCAACTCATCCATAGACTTATCAAAATAATTAAGTGCTGCCGACGCAACGCCATACGACCCAATTCCCAGATAAATCTCATTCAGATACAGTTCCAAAATATGATCTTTGGTAAAGGCTTGTTCTATACGACGCGCCAACAGAGCCTCTTTAATTTTACGACTGATTTTTTGTTCACTGGTAAGTAAAAAGTTTTTAGCCACCTGTTGTGTGATGGTAGACGCCCCCACCGGTCTGCGACCCGTCCCCCAATTTTTAATATTGACAATAACCGCCCGTATCAATCCCGTTACATCTATTCCGCCATGCGTATAGAAATTTTTATCTTCGGCGGAAATAAAGGCTTGTTTTACCATCGGCGGAATATTTTCAACCGGCACAAACACCCGTTTTTCATTGGCATATTCTGCCAACAATGACCCGTCATTCGCATACAAACGACTGGTAATTTGCGGTTTATAAACCTCCAGCTGCTGATAATCCGGCAATCCGGCCGAAAAAGACAAAATCACGGCAAAGACAGCCAAAAAAGCCACCAAACACCCGAAAAAAAACAAACTGACCAAAACCGATAATACACGCATTTTCTTTACCCGATTTATATTAAAAAGACGAACAAACACATAACATTATTGTTGTATCATACCTTTTTTTACAAAAAAATTCAAGCCCCTATATGCATATTCCGAAATTAAATTGACTTGCTTTTCAGGCTGTGATAAAGTACCCAAAAAAAGTTAAGGAGAAAAATGAAAACAGTTGTTCAACGTGTTACCCACTCCACTGTCACGGTTGCCAATAAAGTTGTTGGTAAAATCGGTTCCGGTTTATGCGTTTTAGTCGGCGCCGAACCGCAAGATACCCCCGCCGATATAGATTGGATAGCGGGTAAATTAGCTAATTTACGCATTTTTACCGATGAAAACGGTAAGATGAATAAATCCGTTTCGGATATTGACGGCGAAATCTTACTGGTATCTCAGTTCACATTATTAGCCGACTGTTCAACGGGGCGCAGACCTTCTTTTACCGGTGCCGGCGACCCTCAAACGGCCAAAATGAATTTTGATGCTCTGACGGATAAAATATCCGCTCTGGGTATTCGCGTACAAACCGGTATTTTCGGAGCCGATATGACGGTTAATATTCAAAATGACGGCCCCGCCACTTTTATATTGGAAAGTCCAAAAAAATGACACAAAAAAAATCCTATCAAAACCCTAAAATTGATGAATCTTTAGAACGCCAGACACGTGAAAACCGGCCGGATTTAAAGGGGACTCGCTTGGAACGTTTTTTGGCAGAAGCCGCTAATTTAAGACGCAATCTTGCCTTGCGCAAAAAACAACAGGCTGAAAGGAAAGAAAAATGTACGCATTCAAAATAACGGGCGGAATACCCTTAAACGGCACGATTGAAGTTAAGGGCGCAAAAAATGCCGTTTTACCGATGATGGCGGCCGCTCTTTTAACTGACGAACCAATTACACTGGAAAACATTTCTTACCTGTCTGATGTAAAAATCCAAGCGCAATTATTGGAATCTCTTGGTGTTAAAATCACACAACACGATAACGCCATTACATTACAAGCCGACCACATTACCAGCCGATTAGCCGCTTATGAATTTGTTTCTAAAATGCGCGCTTCGTTTTGGGTATTAGGGCCTCTTATCGGTCGTTTTGGAGAGGCTGCCGTATCACTGCCCGGAGGGTGTGCCATAGGCGCTCGTCCCAGCGACATTTATTTTTCTGCATTGGAATCTATGGGGGCAACAGTTACAATTGAAAACGGATATGTCATTGCAACGGGACCGTTACACAATGCCGATATTTCATTCCGTCGTATTTCTGTCGGTGCGACCCACAACACCATTATGGCAGCCGTTTTAACAAAAGGCGTCACCACCATTTACAATGCAGCTCGCGAACCGGAGGTTGTTGATTTAATTAACTTACTCAACAAAATGGGTGCTAAAATTAAAGGAGCCGGCACAAATAAAATTACCATTACCGGTGTAGAAAAACTCCATGGTACGACTCATTCCGTTATCACAGACCGCATTGAAACGGCCAGTTTTGCAATTGCGGCAGCTCTGACAAAAGGAAATATTTTCATCAAAGGCGGCCACAAAGAGTACATTGAACCCATTGCCGATATTTTACAAATGTGCGACGTCAAATTAACACAAAACAAAGAGGGATTGTCGGTTGACGGACACAACGCCGTTTTACGCCCAACGTCGGTCACAACATCGGAATACCCCGGATTTCCGACAGATGTTCAATCTCCCATCACAACCTTATTAGCCCTAGCCGGCGGCACCTCTTTCATTGAAGAGCGCATTTACGAAAACCGCTTTATGCATGTACCGGAACTCAATCGTATGGGGGCTCACATTATTGTGTTACCCAACGATACCATTTGCATAAAGGGCGTTCAAAAATTAGACGGCGCAACGGTGATGTCATCTGATTTACGGGGGGGCATGGCTCTTGTCTTAGCCGGTTTGGTTGCCGATGGAACAACAATCGTCAAACGCATCTATCATATTGAACGAGGCTATTATAAATTGGAAGATCGCCTGAGTGCTCTCGGCGCAAAAATCGACCGCATCCACATTACGGATTAAATGATACAGATATAAAAAAGGTGCCAACGCTTACGACAAAATTAAATCAAGAAAAAAAATTAAGCATTGGCACAAAGGTATCGGTTTTTGATTTTGCCCCATCCACCTTCAAAAACCGATAAAAAGAGTAGTCAAGGGATGGTTATTTGGTATCTGAACCGGAATTATTATTGCGATTCAACAGCCAATTGACCTTTAGAGTTAATCAACACAGTTTTAGTCGTGGTCGTATCTGTTAAATCGGCACGACCCGTAATAGTGCCCATTGTGCCAACAATCTTACCGTCTGTACAGGTAATCTCAACTTTTGGACTGCCATAGCTAGCCTCTAATGTACAAGTATGCAGTACGTTGTTAGTAGCACCGGAAACACCTAAGTTTTGTAATGTTTCTGCAACAGTACCTGATTTTGTAATATTTGATTGAGCCACAACGGACAACAATTGAGCGGCATTCAATACTTCATTTGCACGATAACGGTTCATAGCCATAGAGTATCCTGCGATACCACCGATGGATAAAACACCGATGATGGCCAATACACCCAACATTTCAACCATTGAACGACCAGATTCTAATTTTTTCATGTTTAAACATCCTTTCTTTATTTGTTATAACATATTAAAAAAACCCACATTGGTGGGCGGATGTTCGAAAACCATAAAAAGCAGATGGCTCGGCTTATTTGACACCGAGGTCTTATTCACCGACATCCACCCTTTCACGTACAATGTCCGCAGGACTTCAGTCAGCGCTTTTTGTTTTAAGTCGTGTGCACACGACCGCTTTTTAAATGGGTTTCGACGCCCAGAAAATGGCACCCTTGCCACTTTCAATAAGAACTCTTACATACTTTTTTTTAAATTGCAAGATTTTTTTTACTAATGAATGGTTAACATACACATCATAAACAGATATCTCACCGTTCAGTCCCGTTAATTTTAACGGATCGACGTTTCGGGTCATAGGAAAAAGACAATTTTCCGACCTTTAATAACTCAACATACTGACCAAAAACATCATAACGCCAGCCGGTCATTGTTTTAGATCCCGCCCGTCCAATCACAATATCGACAATATCATCGGTGTCGGCAATAATGCGAGGTGCCACCCCTAAATCATCACTGACCACAGCCAATAAAAAACGCACTAGTTCACCCAAATTCCGCTGAGACGCCGATAAAGATTTGCGTTTTTCGGGCACCGCATATTTTTTGGGTTCTTCTTGCATGGCCCGTGAAATCAGCTCAATCAATTCTTGACCATAGGCACTTTTTGAAAATCCTTTCGGCAAAGACCGCATTAAATCCATTTGTTCTGCCGATGTTGGGTGAGCTACCGCCAAATCTTGTACAACATCATCTTTCATAATATGACGCCGAGGACGATTTTTCAACTTTGCCGTTCGTTCTCGCCAAGCACAAATCGCGGCAAAAACATGCATGAGGCGTGGTCCGGTTAAATGGCATTTAACCTTTGTCCAAGCTGTATCATCCCCAATATCATACGTTTGAGGATTGGTCAAAACGGCCATTTCTTCAACAAGCCAATCTCTGCGACCGTTTTCCGCCAACTTGGCCGTTAATTTTTCATATACATGCACCAAATGTGTTACGTCATGCAAAGCGTATGCAATCTGTGTATCCGTCAGCGGTCGTTTTGACCAGTCCGTATAGCGCATACTTTTATCAATGGCGGTATTGGTTAAATCTTGCACCAATTGTTGATAACTGGCGCTTTCACCAAACCCGCACACCATAGCAGCCACTTGAGTATCAAACAATGGCATCGGAATTTGACCGGTCAGATGATAAAAAATTTCCAAATCTTGACGCGCGGCATGAAAAACCTTCACAACTCGTTCATTTTGCAATAAATCAAACAAAGCGGATAAATCTATATCCTCCGCCAACGGGTCAATACAATAGGCCTCGTCAGGTGAGGCAATCTGTATCAAACACAAAACCGGCCAATATGTCTTTTCACGAATAAATTCTGTATCTAGCGTCACAAAGGGCAACTGCGCAAAACGGTTACACACTTCGGTTAATTTTTCTGTCGTTGTTATCATCATGAAGCGCATTATACTCTTTTTTATCTTGAATCGCAAGCATTTATTGCATATACTGATATCATGCAAAATATTCTGACGGAAGATGTTTTATTTTTAATAAACCTGTTGGATGGGAAAGCCCGTCTTGTCGGCGGCAGTGTGCGGGATATGCTGTCCGATATACCTGTTCATGACATTGATATAGCAACGGAACTGCCTCCCAATGAAGTGGTACAACGCTTAACCCAAGCCAATGTTCGCATCATGACTGCCGGCATTACACACGGTACCGTTATGGCAATCATTCATCACACACCTTATGAAATCACAACACTGCGCCAAGATATTGAAACAGATGGGCGACATGCAAATATTGCCTTTACACATTCATACGAACAAGACGCCAAACGGCGTGATTTTACCATTAATGCGCTTTATATGGATAAAGATGGAAAAATTTATGACTATACGGGCGGACAAACCGATTTAAAAAACGGATTGGTTCGTTTTATCGGCCATGCAAAAACACGCGTTCAAGAAGATTACCTGCGTATTTTACGCTATTTTCGTTTTTGGGGAAAACTGGGATGCGGGCAAACAGATGCCGAAGCATTAGACGCCTGCCAAGCCTTTGCGGACAGATTGTCTCAAATTTCAAACGAACGAAAACAACATGAAATGATGATTATTTTATCGGATCGAAATTGTGATAAAGTTTTAAATTTAATGCACACCCATAATGTATTGCCCCATATTTTACCTCATGCAGATATCCCGTCATTAAGTGCTTTTTTGGCCGTTTGCCCAAACTGTGAACCAGAAGAAAAATTAGCTGTCTTAACACAAGGAAATTTACCAACTTTTCCACTGTCAAAGGCGCAAAAAAAACTGATAATGTCGTTTATAAAACCACATTCTTTTTCATCAGACATAACACAAGAAAAATTATCTTTATATCATATGGGACAACGGGTTTACCATTTTCATATTTATCAAGCGCTCGCCCAAAATAAAATATCAAAATCACTGGCCGATACCTTGTTACAACTAACCCGACCTATTTTTCCGTTAACGGGGCAAGATTTTATTGATTTGGGCTTTTCAACCGGCCCGACAATAAAAAAATGTTTGCAAATTGCCGAAACGGCTTGGGCGCTCAATGGTTTTTCAACCGATAAAAAACTTGTCCTAAATCAATTTTTGGTGTATAATAAAAAGTAAAGGAAAAGGAGTTTTACAATGACAATAAAAGACATATCTTACTTTTCACACTCCGCCAAACCCACCGGTAACGAAAGTGGGCGCAGCTTGATTGAGATGCTGGGCACTATTGCCATTATCACCATGATAACCGTTGGTGCTATTTCAGGTGCCGGTGTTGGGATGAGCATGTGGAAAGCCACCCAAACAAAAGAAGATGTCATGGGATTAATTGTCGGTCTGCAAGATTTATATTCGTGGAGCAGAGACGGCATTCCTGATGGTGGCAGTTGGGGATTGGACCTGTGCGAACAAAACTTAATTGATAGAGAGTGTTCTGACAACACATGGACATCTGCTTTTAATACCCCTATAACGGTAACATCAACGAATGATGTGATCAAAGTGACCATTAGTGGCATTCCGGCATTGGCATGTAAACAATTTGGGGCAGATGGTAAAATTATTACTGCCGTTAAAGGAACATGCGGCAGCCGAGGAAACTCAACGTTGATTTTTGAAAACAATCCGGATGAGGTAGAATAAACATTTCTATACAAAATCAGGCGGTCATTTGACCGCCCTTTTTATTGAACTTAGCTCATTAAATTGTTTCCAGCAATTTTTTCACATAAGCCAAATTATCATCTTTAAATTTTGATTGTTTCAACAACGCATACAATTGACACTGTTCGTATAACGGCAATGTCCCCGTATCCATCAACATAAATTCGTCTGTTTTTAAAAACATATCCAATCCATATGGCGTACCGGCGGCATCCATGTTATCCAAAAACTCATTGACTAAATCGGTATAAATCCATTCGCCGGCAATGGCAGATGACGCATCCAAAACACCTGTTTGTTCATATTTATCTGTTTTAGCCGTTGCCAAATCCATTACCGCTTTTGGCAAGACCATCGGAGAATATCCACCGATAAAACTGGTCGGATTTTTGGGCTTTTCAATCAATCGGCCGTCTTGAATAATCGAATTATTGCTGACATCCTCTTTCTTGACACCGGTAATTAAAACTTGTTGTTCATTTTTCAAAAATTCATCTACTAATTTTTTTAAATGGGATTCCCCTGTTCCGGTATTTAAAATAATATCATCGGGGAAAATTAACACCCCATGACGGTCGGGCGATGCTCTGTGCGCCAATCCCAACACATGAGCCGTTCCCAGCGGTTCGGATTGCACCACAAATTTTAAATCCACATCATCGGGCAAGAATGTGGACCGCAAGGCATCGGCAATTGCCTCACGACCCGCTTTACGTAATTTTTCTTCAGTTTTCGTATCGGTTTTCAAAGCATCCTTAAAGACCTCAATTACCTCATTATTTGAACAAACCAACGTAATGTGTTTAGCGCCCATATCAACAATATCTTTTAAAACAATATCAATTAAACGCACATCACCGAACGGCATTAATGACTTATGAGCAACGGCTTTTGAGTGTGGATAATTACGTGTACTTCTGCCACCGCATGCCACAATAAATTCTATATGATCATACATAGAGTATTCCTTTTGTTAGGTTAAAACATACCCAGTATGATGCCCCTATCAACAGCAAAAGTCAACCGCAAAAAGCAAAAAAATCCGTTTATTTGACAATTTGAATGTAAGAATATTGACGCCCCGGATTTTCCGGTTCTCTGCGATAGCTGAAATAATCGGATGATGGGTACGTATCAATATCTATCACATCAACCGAAATAACACCGGCGCGATGAATACGGTGTTTCACATAGGCCACAAAATCAAAGTATTCTTTACCGCCTTTTTGTTCAAAGAAACAATGCTCTGTCCGTGGGAATAGGGCTTTAAAATCCTCAGATACCTCAAAACTGTCTTTATGTAGGCAAGGCCCTATTGCCGCATGAATATATTTGATCTCGGCCCCTTGTTCCAACATCTTTAAAATCGTATTTTCTATCACGCCTTGAAAAGCCCCTTTCCAACCGGCATGAACGGCACCGATGACACCATTTTGACTATCTGCCAACAAAACCGGAGCGCAATCTGCCGTTTTAACCGTCAGTTTAATGTTAGGATGCGTTGTAACCAAAGCATCTATCGCCGGCAGTGTATCTGTGTATTCATTAATAACCAATACATCCGCAGAATGCACCTGCGTCATTAAAACGGGACAGCTAACATCCTTTGTATCAATTGCATTACAAAAGCCATGCTCAATACCGGATAAGGTTAATAAATTATTTGCTTGTTTCATCTAATAATCCTTTCTTAGCCAATTTAGCCAATCGTCTTTTTAATCTGGCATTTTCAAACGCTAATGTACAATAGTATCCGCCAATATAACCCGCAAGCGCCCACGGCAAACATCCAATCGCCATAGACAGCCCCCAATCCTTTAACAACATTTTAAAAAACAATCCCCATTGTTCCCAAAACGTATATTCTGCCAAAAATGTTTCGGAAATAATGCTTTGTAAACTGTCATACCCACCGATAGAGTCAAAACGCCCCATCATCAATTGCCCCGTCACATAAAACACATAGTATGCCGGCACCATAGTAAAAACATTAGTTATCCAAGTCCACGCAAGCCCTAAGGTTAAAGAAAATCCTTTGGGCGAAAACTTTTTCCATATCACCCATGTCATAAACACTAACCACATTTGAATACCGACCAACGGAGTCATCGCCCATGCCAACCCGACGGCCACCCCTTTAGCCTTATATTCGGGTGGCTTTTGAGAACGCATCAACGGCACCAACAATCGAAACTTAATCATTCTTCCGATATTTTGAAAAAAGGTCCGATTGGGTCGCATTATAAAACCTCCTTTATTTTTTTGAGTTTTGTTCTGGGAGACGTTTTAACCAATACCCACACACCGAATAAAATCATCGGTATACACAACAATTGCCCCATGGATAAATCCCCCAAAATAAAACCTAAATGGCTGTCGGGTTCTCTAAAATATTCCAATACGAAGCGGAAAATACCGTACAATATAAAGAACCAAGCTGTTGTAAAACCAATCCGATTGCGATATTTTTGAACGCCCCACCACAGCGCATTTAAAATCACAAATAACAAAATCCCTTCGGCAAAGGCTTCATATAATTGACTGGGATGCCGTGGCAGTTCTCCCCCATCCGGAAACACCATTACCCATGGGACGGATTGAGAAACACGCCCATATAACTCGCCATTGGCAAAATTAGCCAAACGCCCCAAAAACAACCCTATCGGAGCCACACACGCCAAAATATCACCCATGGCAAAAGGGGAAATTTCTTTGCGCCATGCAAACAGTAAGGTGGCAATAATAACACCAAGTAATCCCCCGTGGAATGACATTCCACCTTGCCACAAAGCCAAAATTTGAAGCGGAAATTCCAAATAATAACTTAAATTATAAAACAATACATAGCCCAAACGCCCGCCCAAAATAATACCGGCCGTCGCCCACAATAAAAAATCATCTATTTTCAAAACGGTAAACGTACTGTGCGATACACGGGACATTTTTCTGGCCAATAACCAAGCCAACAACAACCCAAAAATATAGGCCAAAGAATACCATCTGATAATAATCCATCCTAACTGAAAAGCCACCGGATCAATTTCGGGATACATAAGTCCTTGATACATTTTTTCATCCTTTTTTTTATGGGTTTACTGTATTCAATTTCACATGATTTGTCAAGCATTCAGAGATATCAAAAACGGCCGGAATAAATCCGACCGCTTAAAAAACGGACATCCGACCTTTATTTCAATTCACCACTTTTATAACGTTTTGCCATATCGGCCAAAGCAATCGGTTTGATGTGACTGGCATGCCCTGCGGCCCCAAATTCCACATAACGGGCTTCGCATACTTTTTGTTGAGCTTCCAAAGCCGGTTTTAAATATTTGCGTGGATCAAATTCGGCCGGTTTTTCCGTAAACATTTTACGGATAGCCCCTGTCATAGCCATACGCAAGTCTGTGTCAACATTGACTTTACGCACACCATGTTTGATGGCTTCTTGAATTTCTTCCACGGGCACACCGTATGTTTGAGGCATTTGACCACCATAAGCATTAATAATATCTTGCAAATCTTGTGGAACGGAAGAAGACCCATGCATAACCAGGTGTGTATATGGTAATTTTTCATGAATTTTCTTAATCGTATCAATGGACAAAATAGCACCATCCGGCTTACGTGTAAATTTGTAAGCCCCATGACTGGTCCCAATGGCAACAGCCAAAGCATCCACGTGTGTTTCAGCAACAAATTTAACGGCATCTTCCGGATCGGTTAAGAGTTTAGATTTATCGATTGCACCGTCAAAACCATGGCCGTCTTCTTTTTCACCTTTACCGGTTTCCAAAGAACCGATAACACCAAGCTCACCTTCAACAGACACCCCGATATCATGAGCAACCGTCACAACCTTTTTTGTCACATCGGCATTATATTCATGGCTGGCCGGTTTACCGTCTTCCGTCAAAGACCCATCCATCATCACGGATGTAAAACCATTCATCATAGCGGAATAACACACGGACGGTGTTGGACCATGATCTTGGTGCACACAAATCGGCAAATCCGGATACATTTCTGTAGCGGCCAACATTAAGTGTTTCAGCATAGAGTCATGCGCATAGGCACGAGCGCCTTTGGAAGCTTGGATAATCACCGGAGCATCCGTTTTTTTAGCAGCGGCCAAAATTGCCAATACTTGCTCCATATTGTTGACGTTAAATGCCGGAATACCATAACCATGTTCGGCGGCATCATCAAGCAGTTGTCTTAAAGAAACTAAAGCCATTTTTTTATCCTTTCTGTTTATGTTGTTAATGCAGGTGTTATAACATAAAATTTATCTGTCGTCCAGTCTTTTTTATGATAAGATTCCGGTCAATACCAATCCGACGAATCGGACACCTGAACGGATAAACTTTTCTCCTTTATCATTCCGCCCCTGATGCGGAATCCAGAAAAATAAGAATGCAAAATCATAAAATAAAAATATTTGATAATTCGCCGATACTGAAGGAAGTATCGGCGAAAGACAAAAGTCCCCCCTATTAAAAAGCCGAAAAACTACTTACAGACTGCGGAGTAGTTGTAGGCGCGATTTTCGTAGCGGACAGATTCATCGTCCACGAAGTACGCGCTGCAAGAATCGTCTAGTTCAGATGTCCAAATGTAGTACTCCGTCCCCAAATGGCTTTGCAATGCTTGCCCAAGGGCCGTAAAGTTGTGGGGGTTATTATAATTATACTCGCCGTTCCAGCCGTTAATGACATCAGAGACACCAACCAAATCCATAGATTTGCCTAAAACTTTGCCTAAAGCCTTACAC